>CAUVPF010000028.1:0-8891 GCA_963553645.1 uncultured Candidatus Saccharibacteria bacterium
CACCGCGCGATCTCGATAAGCCATTCATTATGCCAATTGAGGACGTTTTCTCGATCAAAGGCCGCGGTACTGTGGCAACTGGTCGTATCGAGCAGGGTGTTGTTAAGATTAACGATGAAGTTGAAATCGTTGGTATTCGCCCAACCCAGAAGTCTGTGGTGACCGGTATTGAGGCATTTAAGAAGTCTCTGGATCAGGGTCAAGCAGGTGACAACGCTGGTGTCTTGCTACGCGGTATTGAGCGGACTGACATTGAGCGCGGCCAAGTCTTGGCAAAGCCAGGTACCATTACCCCACACACCGAATTTGAAGCTGAAGTATACATCTTGAAGAAGGAAGAGGGCGGTCGCCACACTCCATTCTCCAAGGGTTACAAGCCACAGTTCTACTTCCGCACCACTGACGTGACTGGTGAAGTTGAATTGCCAGCTGACAAAGAAATGGTTATGCCAGGCGACACCGTAACCTTCAAGGTTAAGTTGCTCGCCCCAATCGCTATGGAGCAAGGGTTGAACTTTGCTATCCGCGAAGGTGGCCGTACCGTTGGTGCTGGTGTGGTGACAAAGATTAACAAATAATCTTTACGCTGCAACTCAAAAATCCCCTGGTTTCCGGGGGATTTTTAAATGATATATTACTATGAGCATCTTGACAAAACAACGAGATAGCGTTACAGTAGAGGAGTTATCGCAATAAAATCAGGAGACAAACATGAATAAACAGAAGTTGGTGATCGTCGGCGCAGGTGGTATGGTTGGTGCAACAGCAGCGTATGCATGCGCGCTGCGGAGTGTGGTTGAGGAAATTGTGTTAATTGATCGTAACTCTGACTTGGCGTGGGGGCAGGCGGCTGATATCAATGATGCAATGGGGATTGATCGGTGTGTTGTAGTGCGACCGGGTGATTATGATGATATCAAGACTGATGACATCGTTGTTATCACTGCTGGCGCTCCACAGCAGCCGGGGCAGACACGACTAGAGTTGCTTAGCGTAAACGCTGAGATTATGCGTGGGACAATCAAAAATATTATGAAAAATGGTGTTCAACCATATATCATTGTGGTGTCTAATCCGGTTGACGTATTAACGTACGTAGCGCTGAAAGAATCGGGTTTGCCAAAAAGCCGGGTGTTTGGTACGGGGACAACGCTTGATACGTCACGGCTGAAATCATATATTGCAGATCAGCTAGACGTACACAGTCGGGAGGTTGATGCGTACATTTTAGGGGAGCATGGTGATTCATCATTTGCGACGATTGAATCAGCACAGGTTGGTGAGGTGCCGCTTGCTGATTATCCTGGGTTCAAGCCAGAGATGGTCGATGGCATTGAAGAAAAAATTCGTCAGCGGGCGTACCGGGTGATCGAGACCAAGCGGTCGACGTATTATGCAATTGGTTTCGTTATCTCCAAGATTGTCTCGGCACTACGCTCGTCGTCACGCTCGGTCTATCCAGTCTGCTCACTGGTTGAGGGCGAGTACGGACTGCACGATGTAGTGCTTGGCTTGCCGTCAACGATTTGTGCGGATGGCGTGAAGATCTTGACAGGGTATCCGCTTAATGAGCGCGAGCAGGCGGCGCTACGTCATTCGGCCGAAGTGGTGGCAGAAGCAATCCGTAGTTTAGAGTGATGCTTGACGGAATAAATACTATATGTTACAGTTAGATTACTATGGAAGAGTTGTCGCACAAAAAAGCACAAGAACTAAGAGTCGAAATACTTGGTGAGTATATCAATCCGCTAGCAGGTGATATTTACGAGACCGCCTTGAATTTGTTTCCGGCTCGGACACTAGAGGAGATGCAAATTGTTATTGATGAGAACAGTGGTGACTTCAGGGGTGGTGAGGGTGAAACACGGAATGGTGAGAAAATTCCAATGATTGTCATCGGCACGAGGGAGACGCTGTCTAGTCCGAATCTTATAGCGCGGATGTCGTCTCGACTGGGTGTGCCGCGTGAGCGACTTGAGGATGCAGAAATAGGTCGTCAAATCGTCGGATTGATAGCGTTTTGTCACGAGTTAGGGCACGTAATCCAGCTTGACGAAAAGGTGATGCAGGTTTTTGGTGAGATAGATAATACCGTCGTACCTCTACCGATGGACTATACTAGTGAACAATACGAAAAATATGTCCAGTCTGACCACGAAGCTAATGCCGATTATATTGCAGCCTGTATTTTGGCGGCGAGCCAGTTAGGTGGAGCTATGGGTTATCAGCCACCGATTGAAGATGTCGCGCAGTGGCGCCAGTGGGTGGCAGCAAATCCGGTGGTTCTTGACTAGCCATACTTCAGGTATTGTGATATAATTGCCGGGTAGTATTAATTCACTCCGAGAACTCGGCCGGTCGCAGAGCGCGGGTATGGGCAGAGGTTACGGAGTCGCACATAAAGGAGGAGCTATGGCTCAAGACACTGGTATCAAGATTCGTATCCGTCTAAAAGCGTACGATCATAAAGTCATCGACCAGTCAGCAAAACAAATTATCGATACGGCAATTCGCACCGGCGCGAGCGTGGCTGGTCCTGTGCCGCTACCGACCCGCCGCAGTACCTACACGGTGGTAAAAAGCCCGCACGTCTACAAAATGGGTGGTGAAAGCTACGAGATGCGCACTCATAAGCGTCTCATTGATATCACTAACGCTACCCCAAAAACAATTGATAGCTTGCAGAACCTGAGCTTGCCGGCCGGCGTTGACGCCGAGATTCGGATGTAACTCTCTAATCTGATAGTACAGCGTGCCACAATCCCGCTTAACAACCACAAGCGGGATTGCTTTTGTTTAGAAAACGTAGTACGGTAGGAGTGTACTAAATAAATACCGTCTATGGCGGTGGAGGGACATATGGGAATACTAAAGAAAACAGTAACGGCGCTTGGGTTGTCAGCGACAGTATTTGGCTTGATGCTGAGTGGTGCGCCAGTTGCAAGTGCTACCGAGGGCGTCGTCTTTAATGATGCGATTGGCCTGAGTAAAGATGGCTCATTGTGGCTGTATCATAATAATGCTATTCCAGGCTGGCCGTTTAGCGGTGGCTCGATGAATATTGGTCAAGGATTTGACAAGTATACCGATATCAAATTTGCTGATATGGATAATGATGGTCGACCAGACATCGTAGCTTATCCAAAAAACCAAAAAGCCAAGGTGCTGCTCAATAATGGCTCGATGACATCGCCATTCGCTGACGCGCCACTGGTCAGCGACATTGACTATTATATGGATTCGGTATTCGCCAGGCTGAACGGTAAAGACAGCCCAGCTTCACATGTCTATATTGATAATAATGGTAACCTCATGGCGGGCAAGGTATATTTGCGTTACAAAAAACTTGAGGGAACGTATGATTTCGTATCAGACGAAGCGCGCCAGATCGGTCACGGCTGGAAGAACTTTCGATCAATTGTTGCCGGTGATCTAAATGGTGATGGCTACGATGATATCCTTGCGATACGCCAAGATGGTACAATGTGGTCATATCTCAACCGTGGTCGCAATAACCACACGGTAATGTTTGAGCGTGGTCGCCAAATTGGCCATGGCTGGAATGGATTTGATACCGTTATGCTTGGTGATATGGACACCAATGGTCGGGCTGATATTGTTGGTCGGACGAAGGACGGACGCTTGTTGCAGTACACAAATAACGGCAACATGAACCGGCCATTTAGTGGCGGTCCAACAGAGATTGGTCATGGCTGGAACGGATTTAAGTCAGTCCACCTAGCAGATATGTGGTAGTCTATTGCGCAATAGCGCAAACACGTGAGGCAGCCCCGCTTTTACGCGGAGCTGCTTTGCTGTTATGGGTATGGATATGGTATGATAAAAAAGCTTATGGTAAGACAAAAATCACGAACCTATGCTCGTAATCGCTCAAGAGCGAGTAGTATCACGAATCGCAAGGGGAGAGAGCGGCTGTATGAAAATGACAGTACTTTTTTTGTAAAATTGGTGGTGTGTGTCGTACTAGCGGCATTGTGGCTACGGCTGAAGCAGCCGATTGAGCTGGGTGTGATAGTGATCCAGGCGCTGCCACTTGGACTGATTATCGCCCTGCTTTTAGTTGTGTTGGTCGAGAAATATCAGTTTAATCGCAAGATTTGGTATGTGACATTGATTTTAATGGCAATTGTGACATCGTTTACGCCCGTGGGGATCATGATCTAGCCTAGAGCTATATTTAGTGCGAAAAACAGAGGCCGTAGAGTGCGATGCCGGCCGCGACCGAGACGTTGAATGATTCCTTAGCACCCTGCATGGGAATTTCGATAATATGATCGCACTGCGCTAGAATGTCCGACTCAATACCGTGAACTTCCTCACCGAGGAGTAGGGCAAAGCGAGCTGGCGATTGAAATACATCAAGTCTCACGCTAGATGCTGATTGCTCTAGGGCAACAACAGGCAAACGTTTCGTGTCAGCATTCTCCGCCAACCACTGGCGAATATCAGCTATATAGGTAAAAGGCAGCATCGTTTCTGCGCCTAGTGCTGTCTTGTGAATTTGGGTGGTTAGCTTTTCAGTAAGATGTGGTAGTCTTGGATCAATAGCCTGAGGATTACCTAATCGTAAATCAGGATACGGCGTATAGCCGCTAAATACAATCTGCTTCACGCCAAATCCCTCAGCCGTTCGCATGATTGCACCGACATTGTATGTTGAGCGAATATTGTGCACGAGGAGAGTGATTTCTGGCATAGTATCATTATAACACTCGCCCAAGAATAAGCTTTTTGCTATAATTACATACAATGGACGAAGATCGAATTCAGCAACAGCGTCGCGATCAAGACGAGGATGCGACACGAAAACGAGCGGCGATTTTGGGCTTGCAGTATCTGGATACTCGCGAGTTCGAACAAACAATTCCGCTTATTCGTGATATTTTAACGATTGAAGAAATGTACAGTGGACATATTGTGCCACTAGCGATAAATCCTGACGAGCAGTCATATCGATTTGGCATTACGTCACAGACGCCGCAGTCATTAGTAGCAACAATGACCAGTAACTACCGCGAACAGGGTATTATTGCTCGATTCTTTCTGATATCAGCCTCGGGTTTTCGATCATTAATGCTACGGTTTGATCCGCCGAAAAAAGTGATCTATGACAATATTGAAATTGCCAAAGAGGGTGATAGTGATACGCTTCAGCAGGTCAGCCAGACATTGGCGACCGTCGGTACAAATGACGTGTTTAACTATTTGATCGATCAGGCGGATCGGCTGAATGCGTCGGATATTCATATTGAGAATCAGCGCGACACCATTCGGGTGCGGATGCGCGTTGATGGCGCGCTGCACTCAGTGGCAGAGCTGGGCCGTGATCGCTATCGAGTTATCATGGCGGCGCTGGCTTCGCGAGCAAATATTTCGACGGCGTCCAATGAGCCGCAGTCGGGGCACATGCAGCAAGAAATCCATCGTGACGGGGTATCACACCTCCTTAACCTCCGTGTCGAAGCAGTACCAACCATGTATGGTCAAGACGTAGTGCTGCGCTTATTTAATTTTGACACCTCGATGCTGAATCTAGATTTGCTCAGTATCGGTACGGCTGAGCGGGCACAAATTGATGAGGTTATTTCGCATCCGCGAGGCCTGGTGCTGCTCGTTGGTCCAACTGGCTCGGGTAAATCAACGACTTTGTATAGCATTCTCAACGCACTCAATACGCCAGATCGTAAAGTGATCACGCTGGAAGACCCAGTAGAGAATACCATCCCTGGCATTACACAGATCCCGATTGATACGACGGCTGGCCAGCGGTTTGATGATGGGTTGCGTAGTGTATTGCGTCTTGACCCGGACGTAGTGATGGTTGGCGAGATTCGTGATCAGGAAACCGCCAAGACAGCAATTCAGGCGTCGATTACTGGGCATCTGGTGCTGTCAAGCTTTCATGCTAACTCGACGTCAGCGGCGTTTAGTCGAATTATTGATATGATCGGGCAGAATCCAATCTTTAGTTCAGCGGTGCGGCTATTGATCGCTCAGCGGTTGGTGCGGCGACTGCACGATGAGAGCAAGGAGGAATATGAGCCAGATGAGGCGACGCGTAACTGGGTAAAGGAAGTCTTGCGAGATCTGCCGCAGCACGTTGATTGCCCTGATCTTGATACGTTTAAACTGTGGCGACCTGTGGCTACCGATGAAGTGCCGTTTGGTTACAAGGGGCGCATCCCGGTGATGGAGCAGCTGGTGGTGACCGAGGAGATCCAGAGGTTCTTGCGCGGTGATATTACCGAGGTTCATACCGAAGCGATTGAGGCTGCAGCCAAGAAAAATGGCATGGTGACATTGTTGCAAGCGGGTGTATTAGCAGCCCTGCGTGGTGAGACGACACTTGAGGAAATTAATCGAGTGATCTGATCTAGCGAATTTTAGTAAAACTTCACGTTTAGAGGTAGTTTCTAGCGGTGCCCGTATAGTTACTACTATAGTTGATAAATCAATGCTATACGATAACGCGAGCAACGGTTGACGGCACTCGCTCATCAAATGGCGAAGGAATGATCTCGTCGGCAGTTGGGTTCTCGACCAACCCAGCCAAAGCCTCAGCAGCGGCCAGTTTGTGCTGGTCGGTGATTTTTTTCACGCCATGGTCTAGTGCACCGCGGAAGATTCCCGGGAAAGCCAGGGAATTATTGACCTGGTTTGGGAAATCGCTGCGGCCAGTGGCGACAACAGCGGCACCGGCTTGTCGGGCGACATCTGGCATGATTTCTGGAACTGGGTTAGCCAGGGCAAAGATGATCGGATGCTTGGCCATTTTTTGCACCAATTCCGGCGTGAGTAGCCCAGCGCGCGACACACCGATGAACACGTCGGCATCAGTGATGGCGTCTTCAATTGAGCCGGCTTGCGAAGCGTCGATGTATTCTAGAAGCGCAGTTTTTTCAGCATTCAAGTCCGTGCGAGACGCACCGACAATGCCGCGGCTATCTACCGCCACAATGTTCCGTGCGCCGTATAGGTGTAACAGTTTGATGATGGCTGTGCCAGCTGCCCCCGCGCCAATGACCACAAATTTACAGTCTGCCAAATTTCGTCCGGTTAATTTTGCGGCATTGATCAGCCCCGCCAACACCACGACTGCGGTGCCGTGCTGATCGTCGTGAAACACAGGGATATCCAGCTCGGCCTTCAGACGTTCTTCAATCTCAAAGCACTTTGGCGCGGCGATATCCTCTAAGTTAATCGCTCCAAAACTCGGTGCGATTGCCTTAACTGTGGCGATAATCTCTTCTGGTTCATGAACATCCAGAACAACTGGTACAGCGTCGACATTAGCAAAATGTTTGAACAGTAGTGCCTTGCCCTCCATCACCGGCATGGCGGCTTTTGGCCCCAAATCACCGAGACCCAGAATCGCTGAGCCGTCAGAAATCACGCCAACCAAATTATTCGTCCAGGTGTACTTTGGTAGGTCCGCTGGGTTTTCGGCAATTGCTTGGCTGACCGCACCCACGCCCGGGCTGTAGTAGGCGCTCAATTTATCGCGGTCCAACTCCTCCTGGTCACGCAAACTGGTGGTGATTTTACCCTTATATTTTTTGTGTAATTCAAGTGCTAGTGTATTGTAATCCATGCGGTCAATTATAGCGCAGTTCGGTGAACTTTTCAGGAGTTGCTATCTTTGGGTAATTGTGCTAGAATTGATAACTAATTGTATCGGTGACATTAAATATCGAGTCTTTCAGTGTGGAGCTATAGGGATACAACTATATGGCCAGCTGTCAAGATTCCGAAACAGAGGAAAATATCATGAGCTTTGATCTAATCAACAAAGTCAATCAAGCACAGAAAAAGCAAGCAGTTGTTGACGCCCGCAGTGGTGACACCGTTCGTGTGTATCAAAAGATTAAAGAAGGTAACAAAGAGCGTATTCAGATGTTTGAAGGTGTGGTTATTCGCACCGACAACAAGCAGTCGCACACTTCACGCATCACTGTTCGTAAGATTGCATCAGGTGTTGGCGTGGAAAAATCATTCTTGCTGCACAGCCCACTGATTGAAAAGGTGGAAATTGTCCGCCGTGCTAAAGTTCGCCGCAAGTTCCTCAGCTTCCTACGCAAGCGTTCTGGTAAGTCAGCTCGCTTGACTGCCAAAAACTTTGACCGCGTGGCTGTTAACAACGTACACGACGCCAAGGCTGAAGCGGAAGCTGAACGCTTGAAAGAAGAAGCTGCTAAAGCTGCCGCTGCCAAGCAGGCTGAAAAAGACGCTGCTCAGGCAGAACTTGACGCCAAGGCTGCCGAGGTAGAAGCTCGCCACAAAGAAGCGTAATTGGTTTTGAGACACATAGGCCGCCCTCTCTGGGGGCGGTTTTCTCGTGGTATAATGCCAATATGTCGATCTTTCATTATATTTCCGTTTTCGTTCCTGTGACTTTGGCATTTGCGGTACCGTATATGTTGCGTCGCCAGGGTTTTACCGATGAAGTAAAGCGCCGCTGGCTGCTATATGTTGCGTGCGTGTTGTTTTTCATCTCGTGGTATTTGCCATCGCCGCTGATCGAGGGGCGAGATACTAGTTTTACTACGCATTTCGTGGGCGGCGGACTGTTTACAGGATTGTTGTGGATATATTTGGTGCTGGCGACGCGCTGGCGGGCGCACTGGTTGGTGATGGTGTTTTCGCTGTTTGCACTGGTGTCGGCGCTCGGTTGTGTCAATGAATTGGCGGAATTATTTATGGTCAAGGTTGGTTTGGCGCACATCACGTTGGACGATACCAATTGGGATATTTTGGCAAATACGCTGGGTGCGGCGGCAGTGTGGCTGGGCTGGGTGGTCGTAAGGTTAGCGGCAAAAAAGGGTCAGCGCGTGCATGATTCTCGGCATTGATGAAGTTGGGCGTGGGCCATG
>CAUVPF010000029.1:0-8766 GCA_963553645.1 uncultured Candidatus Saccharibacteria bacterium
TGAAAATAGCTATATCGTACTACCGCATAGCCCGAATCATTTGTCTGAGCTGCTCAACCGCCCGAGCACGGCGGTCTTCTGTCCAATAGGTATCAGCGGTAGCCTTTTCGCCATCAACCGTGGTTTCCTGCAGGAAATGACCGACCACACGACCATCTTTCAGCGCCGTCACGTCAGGGACATACACTCGCGGTTGGCCGTTCTCATCAGTGCGAAGATGTGGCTTTAGTTTCTCAACTAATTTTTTGTAGGTAGCGTCATTGGTTTCGCGGGCATGGCGAATGTCGAGATAGTAAATCTTGTCTAGTCCTTCGGCCTTAGCGGCTTCATCGACGATTGGCGCTAGCTGCTGACACCACGGACACTGCTGAAAACCAAGGAAAATCAAGCCACTGCCTGATTCAAATTTCTCTAAAACCTCGCCGGCCGAAGCAAAGACGAAACGATTGTCATCAGCCACGCGGGAGTAAGCGGCCTTGAAACGAGCAGCGTCTGAGAGCTGTGGTGACGGGGATGTCTGCGGGTGCGACCAGATATACCAGCCGCATATGACGATGGCAATGATACCAACAAAACCGATGGCCAAACACAGCCACTTGGTATGGTGCTTGGCTAACTTGGCGTGTTTCATCTGGACCTCCTGTTATTTCCCTTTGACGCCAAAAAACTTCCGCGCCCGCTCGGTCACCGGATGATCCATCACCTGCTCTGGCGGCCCATTTTCGATAATCTCACCCTTGTCCAGGAAAATCATCCGCGTAGCCACTTCGCGCGCAAATTTCATTTCGTGCGTGACGATAACCATGGTCATACCTTTGGCAGCAACCTCACGAATCACATCCAGCACTTCACCGATCATCTCTGGATCAAGCGCTGAGGTTGGCTCGTCAAATAGCATAATGTCTGGCTCCATAGCTAGGGCTCTAGCGATAGCGACACGCTGCTTTTGCCCGCCCGAGAGTTGCGAAGGAAAAGCCCCGGCTTTGTCCGCCAGTCCCACGTCTGCCAGCAATTTCTTTGCCAGGCGCGTCGCCGCTCGATCAGACAATTTGCGTAGTTTTCGCGGTGCTAGTTTGATATTATCCAGCACGCTCAAGTTCGGGAATAGATTGAACGATTGAAACACCATGCCAACTTTTTGGCGCAGGGCGTTCAGGTCGACTTTTGGTGCTGTCGTTTCCACGCCGTCGATGACAATGCGCCCGCCCGTCGGCGTCTCCAGCAAATTCAAGCAGCGCAAAAAGGTTGATTTACCAGAACCACTTGAACCAACAACCACGACCACTTCACCTTCATGAATTTCAACATCAATATCCCTGAGCACGCGGTTACTGCCAAACTGCTTTTTGAGGTTAGCCACCGTGATGATTACTGGGCGCTCAGTACTCGGTTGCGCCACTTCTCTCACCTTATTCACTGCCATCTTTCAATCTCCTCTCTACTCGGGTCATCACGCGGGTAAATATCGCGGTCAACGCCAAGTACATCACCGCTGCGGCAAATAATGACTGAAACGCCGTGGCAGTTTGAAAACGAATATTATCAGCGCCGCGCATGATGTCATTCAGCCCAATCCAGCCAACCACTGAGGTCTCTTTCAGCAGGGCGATGAATTCGCTAATCAGCGCCGGCAACGAATTTTTGAGCGCTTGTGGCAAAATCACCAGACGCATAGCCTGCCAGCGGCTAAAGCCCAGCGAACGAGCCGCTTCCATTTGCCCCCTGTCAACGCTCTCGATGCCGCCGCGGATGATCTCACCGATGTACGCACCGCTATTGATACCGAAAGCAATCGCTGCCACAAAAATCTTCGGCATGAATTGATATGAGCCAAAGACCACATAGTACATGATTAACAGCTGCACCAGCAGCGGCGTGCCCCGAATGATGTCGACATATACTTTCCCAAGCCACGCCAGCGGATTCCAGCGACTCAAGCCTTTGGCCCACGAGTAACGACCGAGTGACTTAAACGGTCGCACGTCTGAAGTTCGCAACAGGGCGATAATGACACCGATGGCCGTACCGAGCAGCAGCGACAAAACGGTCAAGACCAAGGTCACCTCTAGACCGTGCCACAAATACAACCATCGACCGTCGCCAAAGATCACTTCCAGGAAATTCACGATTCAAGCTCCTTTTTCTTCATCGATTCAAGCGCTGCGGCGCCAAAATGCTTGCGGATGAGATTGTCGTACCGACCGTCCTTTTTCATCTCCGCCAACACTCGATTAACTTTTTCGAGCAAGTCATGATTATTGTTTTTGATAGCAATCGCATAGTGCTCGCTCGACAGCTCACCGGGTAAAATTTCTAGGTCTGGAAAGCCAGCCGTGTATTGAGCTGCGGGCGCATCATCCAAAATAACCGCCTCGACACCACCGGCATTGAGCTCCGTCAACACACTTGGCGCAGTTGGAAATTGCGACACGTTAGCGCCAGCAATTTTCCCAGCCAGTGTATCACCTGTCGTGCCTAGCTGTACGCCAATTTTCTTACCCGTCAATTGATGCCTGTTGCGAATTGGACTACCTTTTTTGACAATGATCCGCTGCGAGGCTGAATAATACGGCTCAGAAAACAGCGCGTTTTTGGCGCGCTCCGGCGTCACTGACATGCCAGCCACCGCTATGTCAATTTGCCCTGATTCCAGCGCTGGTAGCAGTCCGTCAAACGACATGTCTTCAATCCTCAATTCTTTATTCATGCTGCGGGCAATTTCCTTTGCCAAATCAACATCAAAGCCAACAACTTCATCGCCTTGTTTGTACTCAAATGGCTTAAATCCAGCATTGGTACCCATCACCAATACGTCATCACTCTTACCAAATCCACCTTCGCGCTGCAAAATGTCAAATGCCATACAGCCAATCAACGCCACAAACAGCCCCAGACCGATCCACCAACTAATCCCAAAGCCGTGACGTCGCGTTTTCGTTCCGTTCATGCTTAGTAGTATACGCGCTTTGGTGATAAATGATAAGACCCGGAACCGACCCACATACTCAGTCAAAGATGGTATAATACCACTATGAGCACATCTCCGTCTAGTCGCGGTGCTAATAACCGCATTATCGTTCGCGTGGCTATTGTCATCTTGTTGCTACTCAGCGCTATTTTCTTCATCGCCAGCCGTTATAAAATTACTCAATTTCGTGATGCCAAGATTGACGAGATTTTATTTTATTTCAAGAACGGCCTGGCGGGCGGACAATCCAGCAGCTTTACCTCGGCCATCTGGGAAAATATCCCTTACGTTATGGGGCTGCTCATCATTTTATTACTACCGATCATCTTGAAGCTACGCTGGAAAAAACGACCGCTTCGCTTGCGTCACCAAGTGTATTATGCAGGCGGCCTACTCATGATCAGCCTAGCCCTATTGGTCCAGAGTTTCAGCATTCCCGCCTATGTCATCGCACTCGCTCAGTCGTCAAAGATTTACGACCAGCACTATGTCGATCCGCGGGGCGTCAAATTGACCTTCCCGAGCACCAAACGTAACTTGATTTATGTCTATGTTGAGTCACTGGAAAATACACCGGCTTCCAAAGCCAACGGTGGCATGAGCGACAAATCAGTCATGCCGGAGCTGGAGAAATTGGCACTGACCAACACTTCATTTTCACACCGACCCTCAGGCCTCGGTGGTGCCCTACCTGCCCACGGCACCACCTGGACGGTCGCTGGTATGACTGCGCAATCAGCCGGCGTACCACTCAAAGACGGCGGAGTGTTCGGCGGCCGTGACCGCAATGGGATGGGTGATTTTAATAAATTTTTGCCGGGCGCCTATACCCTCGGGCAGGTGCTTGAAAAAGCCGGCTACAATCAATCGTTCCTCATGGGCTCAGACAAAGCCTTCGGCGGACGCGATAAACTACTAGAGCAACATGGTAATTACCACATCATCGACGTCACTTATGCCCGAAAGCACGGCCTGGTCCCACAGAACTACGATGTCTGGTGGGGCTATGAAGACAAAAAGCTTTTCCAATTCGCCCGCGATGAAGCCACTCGCCTCAGCAAACTAGACAAGCCATTCAACCTGCAAATGCTGACTGTTGACACCCACTTCACTGACGGCTGGCTGGACAACGACACCTGCAAACAACAATTTGAAGCGAAATACGACAATGTACACGCCTGCGCCTCCAAACAAATCGCGTCTTTCGTCGAATGGGCCAAGCAGCAGCCGTTTTATGCTAACACCACCATCATCATTAGTGGTGATCACCTCGGCATGCAAACGCCATATTATGAAGAGAAAATCGCCGGCGCTCCCTACCAACGAACCGTCTACAACGCCTTCATCAACCCTGCCATCCAGCCAACTCGCGCCACCAACCGCCAATTTGCCACCTTTGATATGTATCCATCGACCTTGGCAGCACTGGGCGTGACAGTAGATGGTGATCGCATGGGACTGGGTACCAATTTATTCTCAAATCGACAGACACTGGTTGAACAGTTTGGTAGTATCGATCAGCTTAACGCTGAGCTCAGCAAGCGCTCAACTTACTATGAACGGCGGATCTTGAGCAGTTCATAAATAAGCACGTCTTGCCCATAAAAATCCGACGAGTCACCCCGCCGGATTGAGCTATGTACGACGCACCTTATGCGCCGTAGCCGTTCGGGTTATTACTCTGCCAGTTCCAGGCGTCACGGCAAGCATCCTCAATCGTTAGTTCTGCCTGCCAGCCCAGCTCTGCCTCTGCTAAGCCCGGGTCAGCATAACACGCAGCAATGTCGCCTGGCCGGCGCGGCGTGATTTGGTATGGGACTTCCCGGCCCGACGCTGTTTCAAACGCTTTCACCAATTCCAACACCGACGTACCGCGGCCAGTGCCGATGTTATACACTTTATACTCATCCGGCTCGCCCAAATGTTCTAGCGCCGCCACATGCGCCCGCGCCAAATCAACCACGTGAATATAATCGCGCACACCCGTGCCGTCCGGCGTATCATAATCGTCACCAAACACGCTCAGATGATCACGCTTGCCGACTGCCACCTGCGATACGAACGGCAGCAAATTATTCGGAATACCCGACGGATCTTCGCCAATGCGGCCGCTCGGATGGGTGCCAACGGGATTGAAATAACGTAGCGAGGTAAACTGCCAGCCCTGCTTGGTCGCCGCCACATCGCGCAGAATCTGTTCAATCATCAGCTTGGTTTGGCCATACGGATTAGTCGCCGACAGCGGCATGTCCTCGGTAATCGGCAGCCGTGCTGGGTCGCCGTACACCGTTGCCGAGCTAGAAAAGACCAGCTTTTTCACGTCAAATTCCTGCATGACATCCAGTAGTGTCAATGTGCTTTCCAAATTATTCTGATAATAGAGCAGCGCCTTTTCCACCGACTCGCCGACGGCTTTCAGACCCGCAAAATGAATCGCTGCGTCAATTGTCTCAGGCTTAAACAACTCCGCCAGCCGCGCTCGATCACGCAGATCAAACTCATGAAACGGCACCGCTTGGCCGGTAATTTCCTCAACCCGGCGCAGACTCTCAGCCGATGAATTTGACAAATTATCAACCACCACCACGCTATGGCCCGACGCCAGCAGTTCAATGATAGTGTGGCTGCCAATATAGCCAGCACCGCCAGTAACGAGAATGTTCATGAAGTACCCCTTTCGCTATGATTCATGGAATAGTACTATTATAGCAGATGTGTAATATTCCTATACCACCGAAGCTACTTACAGCGCTGACTGCCAATCCATATATCGACAAATTGTATATGTTCGGCTCGCGGGCAACACTGGATGACGATGAATTTTCCGATATCGATCTGACAGCCATCACCAGCTTTCCGACTGGCGCCGAGAACTACACGCGCAAAACCCTCAAAGGTCAGTTTGGTATTATTGCGACGTACACTATTTCTCAGAACAATCATGAAATCGCCCGATCGTTTTTCCTGAGCGGTATGAGCTTGTTTCATAAACTTGACATTGGTTTTTCCTTGCCTAATCAAACCAAATTATTCCCGAGCTCAGCCTTGCTGTTCAACAATAACCACGCCAAACAACCAGATAAAAAGTCCGTCAAAACATGGACAGAATCGCCCCGGCAGCATGAATATCTGGATATTTTGATAGGTTCGCTGCGTTATGTCAAACATCGGCATCGCCAGGAGTATTGGTCGGCGTACAAGTGTTATCACGGATTTATCGAGCAATTAGCCCAAGCGCGAAGTGCAGGTCGCCCGGCTGAAAATATATATAAGGAACTAGACAAGCAGCATAACGATGAGATCGTAGGATTGTTCTTTTCCAGCGACATCCGTAGTAAAGAGCGAACATATTACGAGTTTATCAGAGAATTGGTTGATGAGGAGCAAATCTTGCCAGAGTTTAGCGACGGTATTTTAAGGGTTTGGGAGGAGTATCTGGGCGCATCACACTAATGCCATTAGGTAGCGCCGCCAGCTTACTACCCGGCCAAATATACCTAAAGTTTTGCGGCGGGCGAAATGCTGGCATAGATTGACGCAACCGCGCCAGAGAAATTGGCTGGTTGTAGCGCACCGGCGCCAGTATCTCTAACGCGCCACACTGTTTCCGCCCCGCATAATAGCGCGAAAACCACTGCACGGCTTGCTCATCCGTATCATACCCAGTAAGCCGCATCAACTCATCCAGTGGACAGCGCATGACACGTCCAACCCGAAATTCGCCAATAACCGCTCGGTCGCCCCCTGACGAGTAAACGACTACGGTTAGCTCATCGTCTTTGCTGTGGCGCGGCAAGGATTTACGAAATTCCCATCGCTTCTCACCACGAAAAATTTTCTCGGCATAGCGGGTTTGAATCGACATCAAAATATAACGACTCATACCGACAGTATAGGACAGGTCCATTAATCAGTAAACTAAGTTAGCACTCTTGCGCTGGGAGTGCCAATTTGCTATGATAATCGTATCAATTATCCCCGCTCTGTCTCTCGTCGCGGCGTATCATAAATACGGACTTAGAAAAGCCCAAAAAATCAAAGGAGGATCTATGCCACCAAATATGCAAGAAGAGCTTGAGCAGCCGCTGGAGAAATTCGGCACCGATATCACAGCGCTCGCTAGGGAACATAAACTTGATCCGGTCATCGGGCGCGATGAGGAAATTCGCCGTACCATGCAAATTCTCAGCCGACGTACCAAAAACAACCCCGTTCTCATCGGCGAGCCGGGTGTTGGTAAAACCGCCATCGTCGAGGCTCTAGCGCAGCGCATCGTCAAGGGCGACGTACCGGCGTCGCTGAAAGACAAGCGGCTGATTTCCTTGGAAATTTCTAGCTTGCTGGCAGGCGCGAGCTTCCGCGGCCAATTCGAAGAGCGCCTCAAGGCAATTTTGAAAGAGGTTGAAGAAGCTGCCGGCGAAATTATTTTGTTCGTTGATGAAATTCACACCATGGTCGGCGCCGGCAAAACTGAAGGCAGCATGGACGCCGGCAATATGCTCAAACCCGCCCTGGCCCGCGGTAAACTACACATGATCGGCGCGACAACCTTGGCGGAATATCGCCAGCATGTCGAAAAAGACGCGGCCCTAGAGCGGCGCTTTCAGCCAGTTTATGTCGGCGAGCCAAGTTTTGACGACACCGTGGCAATTTTGCGCGGTCTGAAAGAAAAATACGAAGTGCATCACGGCGTTAAAATCTCTGACGATGCCATCGTGGCGGCGGCGCGGCTGTCCACCCGCTATCTGCCCGATCGCTTTTTACCTGACAAGGCGGTTGACCTCCTGGATGAAGCGACCAGCGCTCTGAAGATGCAGCTCGAAAGCGTGCCGATTGCTCTGGATCGGCTGAATAACCGCCGCTTGCAGCTGGAGATTGAAGAAGCAGCGCTGAAAAAAGACAAATCCGACCACGCCAAGGCTCGAAAAGAGGAGATCAATCAACAAATCGCCGACCTTCGGGCTCAAGCCGAGGTGATTGACAACAAATGGCAGCACGAAAAGGATATCCTCCAGACCGTCAATACCGCTACTGAAAAAATGGATAGTCTGCGCTCGCAGCTGGAAATCGCTGAACGCGACGCGGATCTGGCCACCGCCAGCCGCATCAAATACGGCAATCTGCCAGAGCTAGAGAAAAAGCTGGCTAGCGCTCGCCAGGAACTGGCCGCCATCCCGCCGGCTGATCGTTTGCTGCGCGAAGAGGTGACCCCTGATGATATTGCCAGCGTGGTGGCGCGCTGGACGGGCATTCCCGTGGAGCGGCTGATTGAGACCGAATCCAGCAAATTAACCAAATTAGAGGAACACATCAGCACCCAAGTGATTGGTCAAGACAAAGCCATCGCCGCGGTGGCGAGCGCTATTCGCCGTTCGCGTGCTGGCCTCAGTGATACCAACCGGCCAATCGGCTCCTTCCTCTTCCTTGGTCCAACCGGGGTCGGTAAAACAGAGGTGGCCCGCAGCCTGTGCCGCGAATTATTTGACGACGAGCACGCCATGATCCGCATTGACATGAGTGAATACATGGAACGACACGCCGTGGCCCGCCTGATTGGCTCGCCACCAGGCTACGTTGGCTACAACCAAGGCGGGCAACTCACCGAAGCAGTGCGCCGCCGCCCCTACAGCGTGGTCCTGTTTGACGAAATCGAGAAAGCTCACCCTGATGTCTTTAACGTGCTCCTCCAGGTGCTCGACGACGGTCGCCTGACCGATGGCCAGGGGCGAACAGTCGATTTTTCTAACACGGTCATCATCATGACCAGCAATGTCGGCTCGCAGGCGATTATGGACTTT
>CAUVPF010000030.1:0-8742 GCA_963553645.1 uncultured Candidatus Saccharibacteria bacterium
GTTTGGTAGGGAAATGGGTAGAAAGTGGGTAAAAGGGCTTGCATGTGGGTAGTTGTGGGTAGTATAGTGGAATCAGTGGAACGAACGTTGGCGGGTAACACCAACCAAAACAAACATCCACTACGAAAAACCAACTAATCTACCACGGAGGAAGGACGACGTGCAGACAGATTACTTTGAGCGAAAGTTGGACGACAAGCGGCGCTTGACGATCCCGGCCGAGCTCAGGGCAGAGTTTGCGTCCGGCGTCGTGTTGACTCGCGGGTTTGGCAAATATCTGCACCTGTATCCGCAGCAAGTCTGGGATCGGGAAGTGGAGGGCGCGCTGACTGGAAGTATTCTGGATGAGCGCGTGGCCGACCTAAATGTCAAGTTCCGCCGCGGTAAAACCGCCTCGGCGCTCGACCAGAAACAGGGGCGAGTGACGGTTGAGCAGCATTTACTCGACTATGCTGGCATTGACCGGGAAGTCGTGGCGGTGCGGGCGGGCGCGTATTTTCGGCTGATGGCGGCTGAGAATGCGGATTGATTAGCTGGGTCAGTACCTTAACAATTTGAAAACCTCTCGAGATCAACTATCTGGGTATTTGAAGATGGCAGGTGGCAATTTGCTCCACGATAAAAACGGCAACGTTCTTTCCTCAAAACACCTCCCAAAAAACTCCACCTCACACATAAGTCTCTTTTGGAAACTATGGTTGTCACTGACAATCATCCATTTTCCACTCTTAAGACAACAAAAACAAACAAAACACAAATACAAAACAGCCAGAATTAAATATCCAGTTAGGTGATCTCGAGCATTGCTATACGTTGTGGTGTCAGCCGCGGCGATTTGTCGAGATTTACTCCTCTTTACGCGCCAGGCGACTCAAGGTCGCTTGGGCTGCAATCGCTGTACGGAGATAAATCTCGAAAATCTTGCACCTGACTGCTACAATAAAGCAATGATGAGTATTAAAGAACATCCACCACAGTCGGAAGCGCTTCAGATGAGCGAACCGATTCATGTTCCCGTACTCCTTGAGGTGACCTTGGATAGGTTGCGGCCAGCTACGGGCGAGAGGTATCTCGACCTGACGGCTGGCTACGGCGGCCACGCCAGGGAATTCTTAAGAAGGACGGATAATTACTTGGGCGCAGTGCTGGTTGACCGCGATGATAACGCGATTAACACGCTGGGCGATTTGGCTAAAAAGGGTGCGACGCTGATTCACGAGGATTTTGTGAGCGCAGCGCAGGATTTAGTCAAGCAGGGACGTACATTTGACGTGATTTTGGCTGATTTGGGGGTGTCGTCACCACAGCTTGACAGAGCAGAGAGAGGTTTTTCGTTTCGGTTTGACGGGCCGCTGGATATGCGGATGGATAATCGGACGGAAACGACGGCAGCGGATATCGTCAATTCGTATTCGGTTGATGAGCTGACGCGGCTGATGACTCGTTACGGCGAGGAAAGTCCCGGGCGGGCCAGGCGGATTGCGCAGGCAATTGTTAGTGCCAGGCCGATTCAGGGAACGACCGAGCTGGCTGATCTGATCAAGCACACTGTCGGTCGCGGTAGGATGAAACATCATCCGGCGACTCGCACCTTTCAGGCACTGCGCATTGAAGTTAATCACGAACTTCGGCTGGTTGAGGAATTATTGCCACTGTTGCCACGCCTCCTCACCAGGGGCGGGCGAGTCGGAATAATTAGTTTTCATAGTTTGGAGGATCGATTGGTTAAGCGATATTTCTGGGAGCAAGCAGCTGCTGGCTACGAGGCCGAGCTGATCATCCCAGAGAAAAAACCGGTGTCTGGAACAGAAGATGTTCACAACCCGCGCAGTCGAAGCGCTCAGTTTCGCTACGCCGTAAAAACATAAACAAAAAAGGAGGGCGACACCATGCCAATCCACATCAAAGTACAATTCCAGGACGCAGAAGCAGCTGAGACTGTTGCGGTACGCCGCGGCTAAGTAAGCTCGCTTGATAGTTTTCCCGGAAAAAGTATGCAAGCTCGGCGGCTCGTTCTTCCACGATAAGGGCGGGCCGACCGGCTGTGTTTCCCGTGTCGTTATGACGCGCCACTAAAGTACCAAACATAACACATTTAAATACACACAGAAATTATTTATGCACACACGCTCATCCACCACATTTACGCCGCGTCGTCCTGGGCCACAGCTTCGTCGTAACCAGAATGCTACCCGTTTTCGATCACAGACCAAGCTCGGGCCAGTGGCACATACGGTGCTGGTGGCGCTGATGATTATGGTGCTGGGGCTGGTGTACTTGACGCAGGCGACAAAGACGACGGCCTATGGCTACGAGGCGGAGGGGCTGGATTCGCAGTTGAATGAGCTGGCGACGAAAAAGTCAGAGCTAGAGGTGCAGAATGCACGGCTGACGGCGCTCGAAAAGGTCAAGCACAGCAACGTCGCCTCGGCGATGAAAACACCGGCGCAGACGAACTATGCTCGCTAGTTCGGGCAAAAGTGGTACAATAGGACAAGCGGTATGAAACGTCACTTAACGCAATCTCGAACCGGCGTACTCGCTATCATTCTGTTGGGGATGATGGCGATTTTTGTGATGCGGCTGTTTTATTTACAGATCATCAAGCATAGTGAATACGTGTCGCTGGCTCAGGCCAGTCAGCAGCGGCACTTCGTCATTCCGGCCGAGCGTGGCAAGCTATACATGATGGATGGCGGCGCGCCCGTTCCCGTGGTGCTCAACCAGACGGTCTATACGGTTATCGCCGATCCGCAGACGGTCAAGCAGGAGCAGCGTCAGCAGATTATCGCGGCACTACAGGAAATCGCGGGTGGCGAGGTAGTGAGCGACGCAGCCAAGCGGCTGGAGCGCACTACCTCTCGCTACGAAGTGCTGGCACGCAACATCACACGCACGCAAGCCGAGAAGTTAAAAGCCAAGGATTTCATCGGGGTCTTGTACCAAAAAGGCTCGATTCGCAACTATCCGGAGGGGCAGCTGGCGGCGCAGGTGCTGGGCTTTGTTAATGCTGAGGGCAAGGGTCAGTACGGGGTTGAAGGGGCGCTGAATGATAGGCTGAAGGGCCGCGATGGCTTGCTCAAAACAGTGGCGGACGTGCGTAATGTACCGCTGACGCTGAGTAAGGATAATGTGCGTGTCGAGGCGAAGTCGGGCGAGAATGTGGCGCTGTCGATTGATCGCAATGTGCAGAGTCACGCCGAAGAAGCGCTCAAACGAGGGATCGAAAAGGCCGGCGCGACCGAGGGCAGCGTGATGGTGATGAATCCGAATAATGGTCAGGTACTAGCGATGGCAAATTATCCGACGTATAATCCAGCCGAGTACGCCAAGCAGAAAGACGCAGCAGTGTTTAGCAACGCGACGACGATGCTGCCGTTTGAGCCGGGCTCCATTGTCAAGACGTTCAGTATGGCGACGGGGATTGACAAGGGTGTGGTGACGCCGCAGACAACGTACTCGAATACTGATTGTACTGAAGTGGGGGATCGGAAAATGTGTAATGCATTGAGGGGACTCAGCGGTACGACGAGTATGCAGAGTGCGTTTAATAATTCGCTCAACGTCGGTATGATCACGATTGCGCGGCGGCTAGGCGATGGATCGACGATCACCCCGAGTGCGCGGCAGACGCTGTATGAGTATTATCACGATAAATTTGGGTTTGGTGAGGCGACGGGGATTGAGCTAGCGGAGGCGCCGGGGCTACTCTATACGCCGAATCGGCCGGGGGCGGAGGTGAATTACGCGAATATTACGTTTGGGCAGGGTATGAATGCGACGATGGTGCAGGCGGCCAGTGCGTTTTGTTCGGTGGTGAATGGCGGGCAGTATTTTCGACCGACGGTGGTAGCTGGAACGGTGGATGCGAATGGCGGTTTGAGGCCTTCGGCTGCTTCACCACTGCGCAGGACTATTTCTGAGCAGTCATCAGCCACCATGCGCGGCATGCTGTCAACAGCGCGGGCGGTCCTCAATCAGCGTATGCCCGATAAAGATAAGCCGGGCTATGATGTCGGCGGCAAGACTGGTACCTCAGAGACGCTGATCAATGGTAGCTATACCATGGACGAAACGGTAGCGACGTATATTGGCTATGGTGGCGCAAATCGCCCCGAGTATGTCATAATGGTACGTGTCGCGGCGCCTGGCAAGCGCAAGAACTTACAGGGTAACATTCACGCTGCACCAATTTTTACTGATATCTCCAACTGGATGATTGACTATATGAAATTAGTACCGAAGGGATAATCATGGCAACTGCTTTACAAACAATGACCAACGAATTAACGCACGTATTCTTGCTCAGTGTCGGGGCATTTTTACTAGCGATGTTCCTGACACCAATTTATACGTTTTTTGCCTATCGATACCGGTTTTGGAAGCGGCAGCGCCTGGAGAGTACGGATGGTCAAGAACTGAAGGTTTTTGCTAAATTTCAAGCGGCAAAATTGCGGCGCAATATTCCAACGATGGCTGGAGTTATCGGTGTTATTTCGATTTTTGTGGTGACGTTCTCTTGTAATTTAGATCGAGCGCAGACATGGCTACCGCTAGCGGCGCTAGTCGGGGGTGCCGCAGTTGGGTTGGTTGACGATATCATCAATTTACGCGGACTAGGTGGTGGCGCGGCGGGTCTACGTAGTCCGGTAAAATTTGCGTTAATTGTCCTCATTGGTGTCGTCCTTGGTTGGTTTTTCTATGTCAAGCTGGGCGTGGCAAGTTTTCACGTGCCGTTCATGGGGGACGTGGCGATCGGCTGGCTGATCATCCCGCTGTTTGCCTTTACGGTGGTGGCGACTGGTAATGCGGTTAATATCTCTGATGGCATGGACGGTTTGGCTGGCGGGCTACTGGGGATTAGCTTTGGGGCGTTCGGGGTGATTGCCTTGCTGCAGCAACAGGTACTGCTAGCGGGGTTTTGCTTCACGGTAGTTGGTGTGCTGCTGAGTTATCTCTGGTTTAATATTTATCCAGCACGGTTTTTCATGGGCGATGTTGGTAGCTTTGCTTATGGAGTGAGCCTGGGGGTAGTGGCAATGTTGACTAATTCATTACTACTATTGCCGGTGATTGGGCTGTTGTTTGTGGTTGAGGCAGGCTCGAGCTTGATCCAGATTGTGAGCAAAAAACTCTTTAAGCGCAAAATTTTCTTGTCAGCGCCAATCCATCACCACTTAGAGGCCAGCGGTTGGCCAGAAACTAAAGTGACGATGCGATTTTGGGTGATTGGCTGTGTGATGGCGTTTATCGGCGTGATGCTGGCTTTGGCGGGGGGTCATATTGCGTAACCACACTGCCACCTCAACCATCAAGGCGGTGCGTCGACACCGGCCGATGTATCAGATCGTGCTGTACATGGGCCTGTTGTTGATGTTGGGGCTGGTGGTGATGTATGCGCTGGGGCCGCAACGGGTAAATGTGTTGAATCATACGCACGGCGCGAATTATAGTGACACCTTCTTTTTCAATAAACAGTTAGCTAGCGTCATCACTGCTGTGGTGGCGTTTGGTGTGGCGGCAATGATCCCATATCGGTGGTTAACTGAGGTATGGGCCAAGCGACTGTTTATCGCGGGCTTGGCGGCGTGTTTCTTGTTGGTGGTTTGCGGGGCGCTGCTACATCTACCATTTGCGTCGGACACTAACGGCGCGTACCGCTGGTTTTATCTGGGTGGGCTGGGTAGTTTTCAGCCGGCGGAGCTATTGAAGTTTGGCTTGCTGTTGTTTATCGCTGGGTTTTTAACCAAACGGGTGCGCCAAGGCAAGCTCAATGACATCAATGAGACACTGATCCCACTTGGTATTATTATGGCGGTATCGATGTTTGTGGTGGTGGTGCTGCAAAAAGATTTGGGGACAGGCGTGTCGCTTATGACGCTGGCGCTGTCAGTGCTGGTAGTATCAGGGATGGATGCTAAGCTGCTTCGTCGCATTGTGCTCATCATTGCAGCCGCAGCGTTGGTCTTGACGTTTTCATCGCCACACCGCATTGAGCGGGTGACGACCTTTATTCAAGGCGATACACATCAATCAACCGGCCAGGATGAAAATAATTATCATATTCAGCAGGCGCGCATCGCTATTGGCTCGGGTGGACTATTGGGCCTCGGTATTGGTAAGAGTTTGCAGGCGACGGGCTACCTGCCAGAGGCGATTAATGACTCGATTTTTGCAGTGATGGGTGAGACGTTTGGTTTTGTCGGCCTGTTAGTTATTTTGGCGTTATTTTCGGCATTGCTGCTGAGCCTGCTCAAGGTGACGTCGCGGCTGGCTGATATGCACTTGCGGCTGGTGGTGGCGGGCGTGTTTGGCTGGGTGGCGTCGCATGTGCTGATGAATATTGGCTCGATGACGGGGATTATTCCGATGACTGGTATCTCGCTGCCGCTGCTCAGCTATGGCGGCACGAGCATGTTATTTATCGCAGCGGCGCTGGGTCTGGCATTTCAACTGTCAGCCTACACGGCGCACAAACCATTAATGGAAGGAGAGGGAAGTGGCAAAGATCTTGGCGGTCGGCGGCGGCTCGGGCGGACACGTTACGCCAGTCGTAGCAGTATGTAAGGAGTTGCGAGCATCGGGTGAGCACGAATTGCGGTTTTGGTGTGATCGGAAATTTGGCGCTAGCGCCCGCGGTATTTTTGGTAAATTTGACGAGACGATCCCAGTCGAGCTGATCATCGCTGGCAAGATTCGCCGCTACCACGGTAAAAGCATGGCATTTCATCTTCGACCGTCAATTTTACTACCGAATCTGCGCGATATTTTTCTGGTAGGGGTTGGGTTTATTCAGAGCTTTTGTAAGTTGCTCAGGTGGCGGCCAGATGTAATTTTCATCAAGGGTGGCTACGTGTGTCTGCCAGTTGGCTATGCGGCGCGGCTGCTGAAAATTCCGCTGGTGCTGCATGATTCAGATGCACATCCGGGACTGACCAATCGGTTGCTAGCGCCATTTGCTGCCAAGATCGGCACCGGGGCGCCGCTGGAGCACTATAATTATCCTGACGTCAAGGCAGAGTATGTTGGTATCCCGGTAGCCAAGGAATTTCGACCATACAGTGCAGCCGAACGGCGACAGCTAAAAGCAAAGCTTGGCTTCGATCCGGCGCGGCCACTGGTGGTGGTGACTGGCGGTGGACTGGGGGCAGCGCGCCTCAACGAGGCAGTGGTAGCCACGCGCGAGCAGCTGCTAGCCGAGGCGTCGGTGTTCTTGATCTCTGGTAAGCATCAGTTTGACGAGCTGAAAGAGCGCGTTGATAGCCGGGCGGGCTGGCGATTAGAAGCGTTTGTTAACCACGGTATGGCCGAAGTACTGGCGGCAGCAGATGTAGTGGTGGCACGGGCTGGTGCGACGACGCTGCTGGAGCTGGCGGCGCTGCATAAACCAGCGGTGATCGTGCCGAATGGTATGTTGACGGCTGGCCATCAGCTCAAGAATGCCAAGGTGTATCAGGATGCACTGGCGGCAGTGATCGTTGAGGAGTCGACACTAGAACAGACACCAGAGGTGCTGAGCAAGAAGGTCATTGGCCTCGTCAAGTCGCCGCGGATCTTGGCCGGCCTCGGGCGAAACATCGGTACATTTGCGAAGCCCAACGCCGCCAAAGACATGGCAGCGATGCTCCTCACCGTCATTCGTCGACAGGGGAGGCGTCGGTGAAATTACCCTTTTCTCGGGCAAAAGCTACACCAACTACGCGCCGTGAAATTGCAGCTCGTCGTCAAGCGGCGCTCGTTAACGAGGATAGCTCATTTGAAACAGCCTATCGCCGCAATCGCAATCTCAACACCCGTCACACCGCCTCGCCAGTCGAGACCTCAGAGCGTACGGTTCAGCATGCGAAATCTCGGCGTCGCCGGATGCGGTGGATCGTCCTATTGAGTAGTACACTGGTGATTATTATCGCCGCCCTACTTGCGTGGCAATGTACCATCACGGTATCAGTGCAAACACCAGATGCAGCGAGTGCCAAGGAGACCGATCGTTACCGTGGCCTCATCGATGAATACCTTAGCGTCCGTCCGGCCGAACGATTCTTGTTTGTGCTGAATCATCAGTCGCTGGCTAGTTTTTTCCTCGAGAAAGCCCCAGAGGTCAAGACAGCTCGCCTCGAGGCCGACCAGCTCGCGAGGCCGCGCCTCAAGCTTACCTTTCGCCAGCCAGTCGTCCAGTGGACCTCTGGCGGTAAAAGTTATTTTGTTGATGATGCGGGTGTGACATTCTCGACCACCTACGCGAGCTCACCATCAGTTATCGTCAAAGATCAGAGTGGTGTACCGACTGCCGCTGGCCAGGAAGTTATCAATCGCCACTTTCTTAGTTTTCTCGGTCAAGCTGTCGCCGGATTTCGTGAACATCAGCTAGAGGTTACGGAGATTATCTTGCCACAAGATACCGTCCGCCAGGCACTCCTATCGATCAAGGGGCGCCCGTACAGTATTAAAATGACTACCGACAGGGAAGCCGCGGCGCAGGTAGCTCAGGCGATCAAGGCCATGGCGTTCTTCCAGAGTAGTGGAGCGACGCCTGCGTATATTGACGTGCGCGTTGACCAGCGAGTGTTTTATAAGTAACGGGTAGGGATGAGCTACTTGTCTATATGGGCTGTATGCTGGGTTGCAAATAGGGTAGAGATCTGCCCTGTGATTAGATAAGTTCTCTTTTTGTTCGCCTATCTAAGGATCGAGAAAAACATAGTTATAATATCAAAATAGCAAAAAATCAAATAGGGTGCTCGC
>CAUVPF010000031.1:0-8425 GCA_963553645.1 uncultured Candidatus Saccharibacteria bacterium
TTGCAGGAGCACGCTGTGGTCTTGATCCGCGGCGGTCGTGTGCCTGACCTTCCAGGTGTGCGCTATCACATCGTACGCGGTGCCTTGGACCTTCAAGGTGTTAACAACCGCAAGCGGGGCCGTTCGAAGTACGGTACCAAGAAAGGGGATAAGTAATCATGCCTCGTAAAGTTACCAAGAAATTACAACGTGAACTCAAGCCTGATCGCCGCTACCAAAGCGTGCTGGTGCAGCGCTTGATCAACAAGTCAATGCTGGACGGCAAAAAGTTGGCGGCTGAGCGGGCTGTTTACACCGCCCTGGAAACTGCTGCGAAGAAATTGGATTCAGAAGATCCATTGGCAGTGTTTGAGAAAGCCTTGAAAAACATCAGTCCAAACTTTGAGGTGAAGAGTCGCCGCGTCGGTGGCGCGAACTACCAGATCCCGTTCCCAGTTCAGGGACACCGGCAGCTACACTACGCGTTTAGCTGGCTAGTACAATCAGCTCGCGCTCGCAGCGGTATACCATACTCACAGCGTTTGGCACTGGAAATCGTTGACGCCTACAACGAAGCTGGTGCCGCCTTCAAGAAGAAGGAAGACACCCACAAGATGGCCGAAGCCAACCGCGCCTTTGCGCACTTTGCTCGCGGCTAATCTAGCCGTAGCATAAGCAGTGACCTTACCCCATTCGCATGGATGGGGTAATCCTGTTATAATGACCTCATGAAGAAGCAAATCCCGTCGTCAAAACGTCCAAATCGCCTTAAACTATTGATCGTTATCATACTGATCGCTCTGGTGCTGATCACCGGCATCGTTACCGTAATGATGCTCAATAAGCCTAAGCAGTCACCAAACGGCCGAAAAAAAATAATTGAGCTTCTTATGCAAAATTCCCAGCAAACGAAACGACGGCAGGTTAGTTCTGACTTTGGATTTACCGTGCCATATGATCCGGCACAAATGGACGCTGAGGGTATCGTTCAGAATCGCGATAGTGCTCCGGGGTCATTTCAGGGCAAGACGTATTTTGGCGATGAGCTCAAAGAAAAGCGCGGCTATGGCATCATTACGCTTCGTCTCAAGAGTCAGCCCCTATTGAACACTGACAGCCAGAATCAACTACTAAAGACACGCTCATATTTTACTATTGTTGCTAATCGTAATAAAAATTATTTTGGCCAAAAAGATACCATCGAAGAATACAAGAATAAGAGCAATCTTGACGTACTTACTATTGAGAAGCGTAAGTCGCTTACTAGTGTAAACCCTAACGATGAAATCACTGAGCGTACGGTCAATATCAGTGGCAAAGAATATCGAGAACTCAAAGTGGCTCATCGCACCAAGGTGCTTAATGGTCAGTTCATGACACTGCGGCACTCGTATTATTATCTGACTGTGCAGAATGATCGACCATACTGGCTATCAGTTTACGATATCCAAGGTCATAATAAAGACGAACTGTCTATGTGGCAAGGCGTCATTGCGGCCACCACGTATACACCACCAAATAACGATGCACTGACGAAGCATCGTTCATTTGCTCAGCTAGCGGAAGCCAAAGCACCGACCGATACGGCAAATATTCGTGACTCGATTAGCGATGATATTATGGTTAATGTGGTTGCTAGAAACCAATTAGCAACCGTTCGAATCGGCGCTGGCCGCTGCGCTGATCTGACATTTCGAGCCAACGGATACACGCTAACGCTGGCGAATACCTGTATGTTTGGAATAGGTAGCGGCTCCATTGTTTCGGGAGATGGTTTGGTTGCAACGAATGGTCATGTTACGAAAATGGCTGATAAAGACCTGGCACGACACGCTTGGCCGCGTAATCAGAGCGAGTGGGACGCCTACTACCAGTTCGTAGTCGGTGCTGGTTACACCACAAGGGAGGAATTGCGTGCTCTTATCAATGAAAGTAGTCGGAGTGATAAGGAGGTTATCGAAAAGCTTAGCGGTTATCTCGAGTTAGCCGCTAAGGGGGGTGTTGGCATTGCTAATGATCGAACTGATTATGTTGTCCAGACTTCGGATGAACCAATTCGCCTAAAAGACAGAGGGTGGACAAAGACTGCCACAAACAAGGCTGCTAAGCTGATTGACCAAGAGGTTGGGCCAGAAGATTCGTTAAGTGTACGATCAACCTATACTGATGTAGCACTGCTCAAAATGGACGGTACATTTCCGACAATCCAAAAAATGTCATCATTGAATGCTGTTCAGAAAGGTGATGCTATGACTGCTATAGGCTATCCTGCAGTTGTCGATGGTGGTCCTCATACTACAAAACAGCGTACTGTACCAACTGTGACATACGGTCATGCCACAGGAGAAATGTATGATGCTGGTGGGCATAAACTAATGGTTATGTCGACGCAGATTGCTTCGGGCAACAGTGGTGGGCCAGCATTCAATAAGCGTGGCGAGCAGGTCGGCCTGAATACGTACGGTGCTGGATGCCCAGATCGAGATGATGGTGATTGTTTTGGCCGCGGCATCGCTCGTGATGGAAAAGACATCCATGCGATGGCTGAGAAGAATCAAGTGAGGATTGATACTAGCGGTGAGTTAGCGCAACTTTGGCAAAAAGGACTCGATAACTTTGTTGCCGGGCGATATAAACGTGCTGCTGAGTCATTTACTGAGCTTAACAGTAAATATCCAAATAATTATATTGTTAAGAAGTTTCTGGAGACGGCTGAGAAACAGCCACGTGACGAGACAGACCAGACTGATGAACGGCCGAGCACTATTGATGATGGAGACCAGGGTATCGGTGGTGGTGATGTACGTATACCGCCATTGACAAAGAGCAGCAATAGCTCGGCACTGACCGCTATGGTTGTCATTACTGTTATAGTCATTGTTCTTTGTATAGCTGGGGTTATCACGGCCGTAGTCATTGTACGTAGCCGTCAGAAGAACTCCAAGATATCGCATACAGCATCACCAACCCCATATCCAGTTAGTCCTGTAATGCCCCCGCAGCAACCGAGTACCCCGTGGGCGCCGCAGCAGTCTCAATCACAAGCCTCTTCTTTGACACCAGTCTCGCCTGCAACACCTCCCCAGCAATACCCACAACAGCCGGCCGCACCCCCATCGGTGTCGGCCATGCCGATGCCAGCTGCTCATCCGCCAACTACTCCAGCTACACCGCAGCCGGTTATTACACCAGCTCCGTGGTCACAGCCATCAACGCAACAAGTACAAACCCCAATGTCTCCAATGCCCACGCCGGCATCACCTCAAATACCACAGCAGCAATCACCGCAACCCTATCAACAACCACGTTTCCAGGGGCCACCTGATAAAATTAACTAAGAGGAGGTTATTATGGCAAGTTTTTCATTTGACATCGTGTCAGAAATTGACAAAGCCGAGCTAAATAATGTATTTATGCAGGCAGAAAAAGAAATCCAAGGACGGTACGACTTTAAGGGGACGAGTGCTGGCATTGACTGGCTGGATGATAAAAAAGGCCTCAAGCTCACGGGTGATAACGACTGGCAGGTTGATGCAGTGCTGGATATCGTGCGCAAGAAACTGGCGGCTCGGGGTCAGTCGAGCAAAGTCCTCGATCTCACCAAAGAAAAAGTCACCTCAAATCTCAAAACCACGTGGGAAGTTCCCTTCAAACAGGGCCTCGACCAGCCGACCGCCAAGCGCATCGCTGCCGACATTCGTACTAACGCACCAAAAGCCAAGCCACAAATCCAAGGCGACCTCGTTCGCGTTACTTCCGCTTCGAAAGACGAGTTGCAAAAAGTCGTTAGCCTGATGCGTGAGAATGATTATGACACGCCGCTACAGTGCGTGAATTATCGCTAAGAGCTTTACGGTTATGGTTGCGTCAGTTGGCTTTTACGCCGCATGATTAAGAGATGACGACTGAGTCTAGCCCATCTGCCGCCCCGCTGCCCGAGAACCTTGCGTTACTTGATAAGGCTGTTTTCAATCAGCAAGTCGCCACTATTCTCCGTCTGGCTCGAGAACGAACGGCCGACATTCAAAAGCTCAGTCCTCATCAGTATCCAGAAGCTACGGCACAGATTAACCAAGAACTATTCGCTGGGTTTATAGGCCAGCTGATGACGGTAAGCGGATGGGTGCAACAATACACCAAAAACGGAAAAGAGTACGTATATATTGAAGATCATGAACTCCAGTGTGCCGGTTGTCTGATTGTCGCGAATAAATCTGGTCCAGAAATTGTACTTGGTGGTCTTGGTGTAGCACCAGGGGATACCACGACGCAATATGTTGTTCCGCTAGATGTCCTTATTCAATTTCCGCAGCTGATGGATGTCGAACAGGCCAAGGCTATTTTACAGCTGTACACGCCTGAGGTCCTTGATTATTTGAATAATATACGACCAGTTGATCCAAACAATAACTGTATCGACTCAGCTCGAATGATCAAGGAGCTAGCAGATGTTCCGATTAATGAAATTCCTTTTGGGCGGTTGTCAAATAGAGACCTCAACCGAGTGATTAAGGCGATAAACATTCACTGCAAGGTACTGGCTTCACTTGATCCATACATGCCGTATGACGTTACGTATATGGGCCCTGCTTTTCGCAACGAGGGATGGGTTGGGCTAGAGGCGAAGGGCGCGATGCACGTGCAATCTATCTCCCTAGAGGCTGTCACGGATCCCGGAGGCTACAATTCTTTGGTGATGATGGTGCGTGCAACGCTCCTTGGTCGGTCTGACGCTCAAAACAGAGATTATCTACTAGTAGCCAAGGGAATACAATGGATTCAATCAGGTCGTAGTCAAATTCCGCGGTAAGATGAGGCTCATTCACAAAATGCTGATCGTCTGCTATAATACAGCTCAAGCGTAGTTTTTTGGTGCGTAAAAATAGCTCCGGAGAATCTCGAACAATAACCATTTTTAACAAAGGAAAGACAAATGGCAGCAAACGTTCCATTACAAAACTTTAGAAATATTGGTATTATTGCCCATATTGATGCCGGTAAAACGACGACCACTGAGGGTATTTTGTACCGCACTGGTTTGACGCATAAAATTGGCGTGGTCAAGGGTGATGGCGACGGTGCTACCACCGACTGGATGGCACAGGAAAAGGAGCGCGGTATTACCATCACCTCGGCAGCGGTGACTTGTTTCTGGAGAAATCACAAGATCAATATCATCGACACCCCAGGACACATCGACTTTACCGCTGAGGTGGAGCGTTCACTCCGCGTGCTCGACGGTGCAGTGACGGTGTTCGACGGTAAGATGGGTGTTGAGGCGCAGTCTGAGACGGTGTGGCGCCAGGCTAACAAATATGGCGTGCCACGCATTTGCTTCGTTAACAAGATCAACCAAACTGGTGGTGACTTCTGGAAATCTCTGGAGTCAATTCACAACCGCTTGAGTAAGCAAGCCTTCCCAATTCACATCCCAATTGGCTTTGAAAAGACCATCAACGGTGTGGTTGACCTCATCGACATGAAGGCGTACACCTACACCGACTATGCTGATCACGAGCTGGTGCAGGGTGAAATCCCAGCTGACATGTTGGAAAAATGTCAAAATGCCCGCAGCTTGCTGGTGGAAAATGCGGTTGAAGCTGACGATGAATTGATGATGAAGTTCCTCGACCAGGGTGAAGAAGCGATTACGATTGATGAGCTGAAAGCTGCGCTGCGTAAGCGTGTATTGGCTGGTGACTTCTTCTTAGTCACCGGTGGTGACGGCCGCGGTGTCATCGTCGAGAAGGTGCTTGACCTCATGGTTGACTATCTACCAAGTCCGCTGGATGTCGACGAAATTTGGGGCAAGAATCCAAAGACTGGCGACGAAGTGAGCCGCAAGCCAGACGACAAAGAGCCAATGAGCGCCTTGGCATTTAAGATTGCCACAGACCCATTTGTTGGTAAATTGATCTTCATCCGCGTCTACTCAGGTGTTTTGAACTCTGGTAGCTATGTTTTGAACACCACGACGGGTGACAAAGAACGCATTGGTCGTATCGTGCGAATGCATGCCGACAAGCGCGAGGAAATCGACAAAATCACTGCTGGTGACATCGCTGCGGTGGTTGGCTTGAAGAATACTGGTACTGGTAACACCCTGACTGATCCAGCACATCCAATTGCCCTGGAATCAATTGAATTCCCAGAGCCACCAGTATCCATCGCCGTTGAGCCAAAGTCAAAGGCCGACCAAGAAAAGATGGCGCTCGCCTTGCAACGTTTGGCTGAGGAAGACCCAACCTTCCGCATCCACACTGACGAAGAGACCGGCCAGACCATCATGTCAGGAATGGGTGAGTTGCACCTGGATATCTTGATCGACCGCATGAAGCGCGAGTTCAAGGTTGAAGCTAACATCGGTGAGCCGCAGGTGGCCTTCCGTGAGTCAATCAAGGGCCGCGCTGAAGTCCAAGGTAAGCACGCCAAGCAGTCTGGTGGTCGTGGTCAGTACGGTGACGTCTGGGTACGCTTTGAACCAAACGAGGCTGGTAAAGGCTTTGAGTTTGTTGATGAAATTAAGGGTGGTGTGGTGCCACAAGAGTACCGCCCAGCTGTCATGAAGGGTATTCGTGAAACCTTGGAGGGCGGTGTTATCGCTGGTTATCCAGTGGTTGACGTTAAAGCGACGCTATATGATGGCTCATACCACGATGTTGACTCTTCAGAGCTAGCCTTCTCACTAGCAGGTTCTTTGGCAGCCCGCGAAGGCATCAAGCAGGCCAATCCAATCTTGCTTGAGCCGGTCATGAAAGTTGAAGTAACCACTCCAGAAGAGTTCATGGGTGATATCATCGGCGACCTGAACTCACGCCGCGGCCGCATCGACGCCATGGAAGACTTGATGGGCGGCGCTAAATTGGTCAAGGCCTTCGTGCCACTGGCAAACATGTTTGGCTACACCTCAGATATCCGCTCGATGTCACAGGGCCGCGCAGCCAGCACCATGGAGCTGGCGCAGTACGAGGAAGTACCGCCGAACGTGGCGCAGGAGATTATCGAGAAGCGCAACGCCTAGCGTGTAGCGATAAAACGATGCTAAATAATACCGCTCCTTATCGGGGCGGTATTTGTTATGTCAATAGCATAGACCAACATCCTACTACTGTTGACGCCGCAGACCAACGTGTGTTACAATTACAAGGTAATTTCTATTACGCGTAATATCAACTGTTCTCCTTGATGAATGAGCAGGTCTGGTTATGGTTGAAGCGCTTGTCATGAACGCTTTACTCAGAACCCAGAAACCGCACGTCATCAGGAGTATTTAAGTGGGAGTGAGGAAAAGTGAAAACACTTCTCGGTACCAAACTTGGTATGACCCAGCTCTTGGCTGAAGACGGCAAAGCCATTCCGGTGACGCTGATCCAAGCCGGCCCTGTCACCGTGACTCAGGTGAAGACTGTCGAAACCGACGGTTACAATGCGGTACAGGTCGCTTATGGAGAGGGTAAGAACCTGAGCAAGGCCGTGGCTGGACACGTCAAGCCAGCCCAAGTGACCCCGAAGCACATTCGGGAATTCCGCGTCGACGAGATCCCTGAAGGTCTCAAAGTTGGCGATGAAATCAACGTTTCCGCGTTCGAAGTCGGCGATTCTGTCGATGCGACCGGAACCAGCAAAGGTAAAGGTTTCGCTGGAACCATTAAACGCCACAACTTTAAGCGTCACCGCAAGACGCACGGTGGTAAAGGTAATACTCGTAAGCCAGGTTCAATTGGCTCGATGTATCCACAAAAAGTATTCAAGGGTAAGACGATGGCTGGCCACATGGGCCACGAGCGTGTTACGGTCAAGAACCTGGAAGTGGCATATGTTGATCCAGAGACCAATCTGATCGGGGTAAAGGGCGCTGTACCTGGGCCGCGAAAAGGGCTGATCATTTTAGGAGGTAACAAGTAATGGCTGAATCAACCAAACTTCCTAAAGACATTTTCGCTGTTGACGTGCCAAATCACGAACTACTGAAATTGGCATATGACAGCTACCTAGCCAACGCTCGTTTGGCAAGTGCAACCACCAAGCAACGTGGTGAAGTTTCCGGCGGTGGTAAAAAACCATGGAAGCAAAAGGGAACTGGTCGAGCACGTTTCGGCTCAAGCCGTAACCCAATCTGGCGCGGTGGTGGTGTGGTCTTTGGCCCACGCGGCAACGAAAACTACACCAAAAAATTGTCTAAAACCGCCAAGAAAGTGGCAATTCGCCAAGCCTTGACGGTAGCCAATGAAGCAAAGAAGATCGTCGTCAAAGATATCAAGACGACCGGCAAGACCAAAGAGGTCGCAACCTTCTTGGCTGACAACAAGTTTGAGCGCCGCGTGCTGATCGTCGTCGACGAAAAGACGCCAGAATTGATGCGTGCGACAAACAACATTCAGAACGTATTGGTAATTCGTGCGAGCTACCTCAGCGTCTACCACATCCTGAATGCGGATACTATTGT
>CAUVPF010000032.1:0-8167 GCA_963553645.1 uncultured Candidatus Saccharibacteria bacterium
GATAGAAAGGATACATCCTACCAATTATGGATAAGAACAATTCACTCTCTCAGTCCGGGGAAACATTACGTCCATTAGTTAAACTGAAACTGGCCATCGGATCAGGGGCGATGCTAGCGGCAATGGGGGCGGGTCTCGGTATCGGCATTCACGGTATCACCACCGATAAAGGGCCAACAGAACCACTCCTAGTTGGCTCTTATATGATGCATTACGATCCTACAGAAACTGGTGTTACAAAGGATTCAGATGTATGTGCGGCGGCATATTCCATCGTAGAGGATGCCGGTACTAGTCATACCCCACAGATTGATATAGTGGGCTGTGCTACGGAATCCGAAAAGCTCGCTGGCCTTCCGCAGGGAACACGCGTACGGGTCGAGGTACACGAGGACGGCTCGGTAACAACCAGACCCTTTAATAGTTAATATCTAGACAACAATATTCACCAACTTCCCCGGCACATAAATCACCTTTTTCGGTGCCCGGGTGTCGAGATGGGCGCAAACCTTCTCATCATCCAGCGCCGCTTGCTCAATAGTATCCTTGTCAGTATCGGCTGGTAGCTCCAGCTTTGATCGAAGCTTACCATTGACCTGTACGATGATGGTCATCACATCGCTCACCAGATATTTCTCATCCCACTTTGGCCAGTGATTGACGTGAATGGTGTCAGCATGACCGAGTTCCTGCCATAACTCTTCAGTAATATGCGGTGCGAATGGCGCCAAGATTTGCAGTAGACTCTCCAGGGCAAACCGCCATGTTTCCGACGCTTGCACGCCGTGTAACTCTTTGAATTTGTATAGACCATTGACCATTTCCATCATTGCTGCTACGGCCGTATTGAATTTTTCATCCTCGATGTCACGAGTGACTTTTTTGACGGTTGAGTGTGTCAGGCGAAGAAGCTCCACGACTACATCACCATCCTCTTCCAGAGTACACTCTTCGCTCAAATCTCCACTGGAGATTTCTCGCGAGCGTTCGGCTGAAGCGTCCGCTATTCGCGAACACTTCACAGCCTCTGTCAGAGGAGGTAATGTAGCCGCCTCAACGAACTCCTGTACCACATTCCACACGCGATTTAAGAACCGATACGTCCCCGGCACCCCGCGCGGATCCCACGGCGCATCCATATCGTACGGCGCGATGAACATCTCATACACGCGCAGCGCATCAGCACCGTAACCACTGTCCATGATCTCCATTGGATCGATGACATTGCCCTTAGATTTACTCATCTTTTGGCCGTCCGGCGCCATGATGTAAGCGTTGTACATCATCCGTTTGAATGGTTCTGGCGTCGGCACCAAGCCAAGCTTATAGAAAAAGCGCATCCAAAAACGGCTGTACAGCAGGTGCGCTACCGCGTGGTCGGCACCGTTGTAATAATCGACCGGCATCCAATGACCAATTCTCTCAGGATCCCACGCCTCGGCGTCATTGTGTGGGTCGAGATAGCGCAGGAAATACCAGCTGGAGCAGGCATAGCCATCCAGTGTGTCAGTTTCGCGTCGGCCCTCACGCCAATTGTCGCCCGCTGGTTTTGGCTCGGTGATCGGCACGGTTTTACCCGTCTCGACGTCAACCCACACGCGCACCCAATCATCGACTTGCGCTAGGACTGAGGTGTTGCCGCCCGTTGGTTTGAAATTCTCGACCTCTGGCAAAATCACCGGCAAGCATTCGTCTGCCACAGCGATTGGCCCGAAACCATCAACATGCACCATCGGAATTGGCGCACCCCAGTACCGCTGGCGAGAAATCAGCCAGTCACGCATTTTGTAAGTAGTTTTACCGCGACCAGATCCCTGCTGTTCCAGCCACGCGACGATTTGTTCGCGAGCATCTTCACTCCGCGTACCGTCGAATTGCCCAGAATTGATCAATTCACCTTCACCAGTATAGCAACCAATGTCTGCCGAATCCTCTGGCTTGTCAACTACCTGCACAATCGGCAGATCGAATTTCTCAGCAAAGGTAAAGTCACGTTCATCATGCGCCGGTACCGCCATGACTGCACCCGTGCCGTAACCACTCAGTACGTAGTCGGCCACCCAGATTGGCAGCTTTTGGCCATTGACTGGATTGATAACATAACTACCCGTAAAGACGCCAGTTTTATCCTTATTTTCCTGGCGCTCAACGTCGGATTTCTGCTGCGCCGCTTGAACGTATGCTTCAACTTTGGCACGCGTGTCAGCATTGACCAGCTGAGAAACCAATGGGTGCTCCGGCGCCAGTGCCACGTAGCTGGCACCAAACAGGGTGTCAGGGCGAGTAGTAAATACCGTGATGATAGCGTCCTGTCCGCTGACCACAAAATCAACCTCCGCGCCAACCGACCGGCCAATCCAGTTCTTCTGCATAGTTTTGACCATGTCCGTCCAATCTAGGTCATCGGTTGCCTCCAAAATCTCATCAGCATAGGATGTGATGCGGAAAAACCACTGCTTGAGGTTGCGCTTGGTCACAGGGTTTCCGCAGCGCCAACATTTGCCGCCCTCGACTTGCTCGTTAGCTAGCACCGTATTGTCAGTATCACACCACCACTGCGGCTGCTCCTTTTGGTACGCCAAATCGTGCTTGTACAGCTGCGTAAAAATCCACTGAGTCCATTTGTAATACTCGGGGTCAGCGGTGGAAATCTCCTTTGACCAATCATAGCTAAATCCGAGTCGCTTTAACTGGGCGATGAAATGAGCCTTGGCTTCGTCATGCGCCACTCGCGGCGTTTTACCGACCTTGATGGCGTAATTTTCCACCGGTAAGCCAAAACTATCCCAGCCAATTGGATGGTATACATTGTAGCCTTGCTGACGCTTCAGGCGCGCTTTGATGTCGGCAAACTGAAACGTCCGACCGTGACCGATGTGAATACCAGCTCCGGTGATGCCAGGCAGCATACTAAGACTATAGTACTTGGGGCGCGTTGTATCACTAAGATCAGTGACGTAGGTGCCGTCAGCCTCCCATTTATCTTGCCATTTTTTCTCAATTTCCGTCGGATTGTAGCGTTTCATACTCCTCAGCATATCATCTCTCGACACCGATGTTGGCATCCTCGTCATTCTCATTCACCGATATGCCACCCCTAGCAAATGGCGGCACTGATGACGAGCCGACAAGCTCCTGGATTACTGATTTAAGGCTATCGGCATTTGATGGTATATCAATTTGCTCTGACTTATTGTAGTCGAACGTCATGTCCATAGTGACATTCTGCTTACTACTATCAACGCTCTTTGCTCTGATCTCGACTGCCTTAAGTTGGTGTGACCATGGATCAATCCAGACACGCATAGTAGGCATTCCCTTTGATGATGGAGCGGTATTTTTATTCGCCGCATCAAAGGCCTTATCACCATAGCATTCTTTAATTTTCTTACCAAGTTTTGTCTCTTGTAGAGCATCGATGAATGCACGCAGCCTGTCTAGCGCTTTACCGTCCGAAGCTAAATCAATCTCAAAGCCGGGCACACCGTCACGAGGCTCGACCTTGGCATCCTTTTTCACCAGTATAAAGCTGTTCTTGCGGTATATATTGATCAGTTCACGACGTACCTGCTGGTCACTATTGATAAGACCAAAGACTTCCTGCGAACATTTATCACTAGATGATGAATCAAAATCATCAGGTGAAATCTTGAGCCACTTTCCCTCAAGTCTATCAAGTTTTTCGTCAAGCTGCTTTAAGATCTGGTCGCGCACCGCCACAGACTGCACATCTGATAGCGCCCCCCGACTCTGGAGCTTGATGATCGTCTCTACCATTTTATGTACAACGTCCTTCAGGTGTTCGCTCTTGATATACATTGTACCCTTGCCATCAGCAACTACCGTGAGCTTGATATCCTGCTGGGTTTCTATACCATTAATAGCCAGCTTGATCGTAGCCTCGGTTTTTGATTTTGGCGCGTCAGCAGCAGCCTTAATCTTGATATCAACCTGATTACCACCACCGAGATTCATGACGAGTTTGCCCGAGGAAACCACCTTTTTGGTCTGAAATGAATTAACCACTGCATCAGTCACCATCCTCTGCGGATCTTGCCACCAGAAAAAGTACAACAGTACCGCAGCAATAGCCAGCAGCAACACAATTGAGCCGGTGATAATACCAATGATGAGACCGATTTTCTTTTTTGGTGGCACAACTGAATTCATGATAGCCGGCTGCGGTGTCAGCGATGCTGGCTGCGGCGACGTAGGCTGATCGGTCGCCACGGGCGGGGTCGCTATCGACTGCGACTGGCTTGGCTTGGTTGTCGATTTTGGCGTTGCCGGTGATGTTGACACAGTGGACGTCTCCGCTGGTGTCTTCTTGCTGCTATTCTTGTTGTCCATATTCCTCCTCGTTATACTCCCATTGTATCATTTATCGGTGAACCGTGAGAAAAACTCGTTTTTGCGCTTGAGCCAATCTCGCGACTGGCGTACCAGTTTCTTCTCATCCTCGGTGCTGCGCAAATTAATCTTGATCGCCTCTTCCAGCCAGACACCGCCGCTTGATCCTTTGAATAGCGCTACACCACCCGCATGAAGCTTCTCACGTACAAACCCGCCGGCCACGAGAGCATCGCGACACTCCTTGACTTGACAACCACGACGACGCGCTGCCGGTGCCAGATATTGATTAGCCATCTCACCGACAGTCACCACCCAGTCCAGCTCGTCCGGTGAACACTGAGAGCCCAATTCAGCATGACCAGCCTGCGTATCCTTGCGTAGCCCATTCATATTGCCAAGCACCACGATGCGCTGCGGCACCTCAAGACTGTACAGCGTTTGTAGTGCTGACAGCGCCGTCAGCGGTGACGAGCTATAGCTATCATCAATTAAAATCGTCTGGTCCGCACCACGAAGTACCTGCATCCGTCCCGGTAGCGGACGTAACTGACTCAGACCCTTTTCGATTAATTCTTTCGTCATACCCATCCGCACCCCAACGAGCATCGCCACGACTGCTGGTCGCAGATTATGTTCACCAAGGAGCGGCAGCGTTACCGCAATGCCATCAGGATATTCCGGGCCGATAATCTTGCCGACATAACCATGCTCTAGCGAGAAATCCTGCTGCTCAAAATAATACTCAGCAACCTCGCTGGTACCATATGTTGTCATCTGGGGATTCGTCAAAAATGCAGCAAATCGACCGTCAATATCATCACGGTTAATGGCCGCAAAGCGAGCATTATTCGCCAACGTTAGCATCTCGCCAGCTACCTCTTCGACGGTATGTTCAACCCGCATGCGACCAGAGGTTACTGACGTCACGACGGCCATATCCGGCAAAATAACCTGCTGAAACCACGCATTAAAACCAGGCTGCATCGGGCTGAATTCTTGGACGATAACATGGGCCTCAGGATGCTCGGCACGAGCACGTTTTTTGACAGCTCGCATCATCTTGCGGCGATGCCAAAACCCCCACTTCTCCTCTGGACGATTCTCAGGATAGCGCACACCCATGATCTGTAGGAGTGTTTGCATATGTGACGTTGGCTCGGTAGCGTGCATAGCGACAGCAAACTGCTGTGACAACACGGTAGCAATCGCCGTTTTGGCACTTGTTTTACCAGCACTCCCAGTTACTGCAATCAACTTGACATCAGCATGATCAGCAAAAAATTTCCTGACATAGCGTATCATCTTCTTTTCAAATGACTTCTTAAGCATTCCCTTTATCATACCATAAGCGCTGTCAAACGCGCCACTCGACGAACAAAAAAGAGCTGTTACGCGCCCACCCGGGGCAATTTCATGTGTTTGTTTTGGATGGCAGCATAGGAAACGCCCCTATGCGTACCAGCTCTAACGATATTATGCGCTTTTTTACTAAAAAGCACAAGAGGTTTGCCTGATATTTATTTACAATTCCTTAGCAAAGGCGTTAGTACTACGTACTACCGCACCCTTCCTCAGGTAGAATTGCTGCGCTGCTTCACGTTCCGGGCGAGATGTAAACTCCAGTTTTTGAGCACCCTGATCGCGACCCCAGTCAATGATGGCATCCCAGAGTCGAGAACCGACACCCTTGCCCTGGACAGTCGGATCGGCAACGAAATCATCGAGGTAGATCTTGCGCCCAGCAGCTGGCCCAAGTAGCAGTGCCACCGTTGCCATGCCAACAACTTTGCCCGATAACCGCGCCAACAGCAACACATGACTCGGCGAGTCGATAATCTGCTGCAACAACTCGGCGTCAGCTGGGTGCGGTTTGCTGGTTAGTGCCGCGATAAGGTTGGTGATGTCTGCCACATCAGCTTCGGTGATGTGGGATGCGCGTTCAATTGTCAATTCGTCCATAATTCTATTATACTATACTTATGAATCAGCACATACGAGACTTAGCAAAAACCCTAGCCTTAAACCCACCGCGTGTGGTGTTTCCCGAGGGTGACAATCACATCATCCAGCAGGCAGCACGCGTACTAGAAGAAAGTGGCGCGGTGCAGCCAGTGTTGCTTGATGGGGAAGAGGACGCCATCAGTCGCGGTGCAACGATGCTCAGTAGCGGCGAAGCTGACGTTATGGTGGCTGGGATTGACCATCCGACAAAAGACGTGCTGCGAGCTGGACTCAAAATTGTTGGACTAGCGCCCGATATTCGGTATGCGTCTAGCTTTTTCGTGATAGATATCCCACAGTTTCAGGGCGGCGAACACGGTTTGTTATTCTTTGCTGATTGTGGCATGAACATTCAGCCAGACGCCGAGCAGCTGGCGGCGATTGCCATGGCCTCAGCGGATAGTGCGGCGTCGCTTGGCTGGGAGCCGCGCGTGGCTATGTTGTCATACTCAACGAAAGGCAGCGCTGGTGGCGACAGTGTCGAGCTCGTCACCCGAGCATTGCAACTCGTCAAGACAGAACGGCCTGATATACTCATTGATGGAGAACTACAATTAGACGCGGCAATCGTCCCCGCTATCGGCCAGAAAAAGTCACCGGATAGTCCGGTTGCTGGCAGAGCTAATGTCCTTGTGTTTCCTGATCTTGATTCTGGTAATATCGCCTATAAGCTAGCCGAACACCTAGCTGGCGGTCATGCATACGGGCCGATCTTGCAGGGTTTTGCTCGGCCGATCAGCGATCTATCTCGCGGCTCCAGCGTCGATGACGTGATTGGTGCCACGCTTATTACTGCTAGTATGGCGCGAACTTCATAGAAACTAGCTACTGCGCAATATACCACTGCGCAAACTGATGCCATTGCTGCAGCGTGTCGGTTCTAACCGCCAAGCCTTGATCGCGCCGATCAAACACCTCGGACATCGTCAAACCGTTACTACCATCCATCGTAATAATCTTGTTGACCGACGCACCACTCTTGCCACGCGGTGGAGCGACAAACTTCCCCGGCTGATCAAAGATAAACGTCTGTAGAGTATACCCGTCGTAATAGGCGACAATGTCATGGAGAATAATCTGCCAATCATCTTTGTCGCGGAGCAAAGCCAAAAAATCCTCGGGCGTCAACCAGTGCGCGATATCCTTCATGTAGCCACCCGGAAAGCCGCCGAGCGCGGGCACTTCCCAATTACTATCGTTGACAACAACTGGCTTGCCGACTTTTTCATACGCCGTCCGAACCTTAGCCTCGGTAATTTTTAATGGATCGAGGTGCTGGATCTCGTCAATATCGAGATTAATAATCTCCACCGCTATGTCGTATTGGCTAAGCGTAGCCGTCGCTTCCTCGATTTTACGTGGGTTACCGGTAACGAGATTGATGTGTTTTGTCATGGGGTTTATTATAGCACTTCTTATTTTAGTGTAGCCGTAGCACTGGTTTTGCCATAGGGAATCCTTCGTCAACCAACCTCACTCAGCGCCTTTATAATATCCTCATCCCGTGAGACCGCATGAACATTTGGTAGTTGTAAAAACCATTTCGGGTTATCATGAACAACGACCACTGGTTTACCAAGCGCTATCGCCATGCCAACTTCGTAGCGTGCACTCTCCTGGTCGGATTCCCATAGATATACCAAAACATCAGCAGAACGGACAGCCCGAACTTCATCTTCTGGGCTGAAATTTGTCTCATCGTCTTTGTAATTATAGTACCAATTACACGGAATACTATAGCCGGAATCCTCTAGGATTTTTGCCACGCGATTCGCCCTGTCGAGATTTTTGCCAGCTAGATAGATCACTTTCA
>CAUVPF010000033.1:0-8056 GCA_963553645.1 uncultured Candidatus Saccharibacteria bacterium
CTAGGGGCTGCGGCGTATGTTAATGATGTAAAACCAGGCAAGAATTATAGCTTGGGTCCGGTGCAGGATTATGTGCTGGAAGTACTAAGGGATCATTCGGATGGCGTAGACCTATCAAAGGAGGGATTCGAGATATATATCAAGTCAAGCGGCGATAATATGGATAAAACCAATGAATATCTAAAAATTGTTGGTCCAATATTGGGTACTAACTTCAATTTAAAATTAGAATAGATAGAGCCCTGTTCGAATACGTTTGATTATAGGAATACTATTACATCATAATCTTTTGCCGGCATCTGTGACCGCTTCTGAGAAAAAGGATCTTAATAACGTCCGAGCTATGGTAATTGAATAGCTGCTCTGTTATACTATAGACGCACTCAAGAGTGGTTACTTTTGTTGTACAACGGAATTATGTGATTTTTGCCATGTCAGACTCGTCAGAAACTGAAAAACCTCAGACTCGTCAGATTGTTAAGACACTTATCAGCGTTCTCGTAACAGTTTGGCAGACATCGCCACGGACTATTATTATTCAAGCAGTTGGAGCGGTGTTAACGGCATCATTGCCGCTTGCAACAACGTATTTTGCAGCGTTAACAACCACTGCACTGACAGAGGCATATACTGGCGGTGGCGACTCACACCAACTACTCCTGTATGTGATTATTACGGTAGTGTTGGGCGTGATCATGAGTTTTTGGGGAATTGTGCAGACCTATTTTGAACAGTTGATGCGCTACCAGCTGGAATCAAGCATTAACGATCAGATGTTTGCTCGGCTGCATGGTCTGGATTTTTGGCGGTATGATGACCCGGCGACAATTGATATGTTTGATCGAGCGAGGCGGTTTGCTGGCTCGTTTTCATATCTGTTTTCGCGACTAACCAATGTTGCGACGAATATCGTCTCGCTAGTAGTTGGGTTATGGATCATCTCGTCAGTTAGTTGGTGGCTGGGGCTGCTACTCATCGTGGCTATCATTCCTAGTGGCGTCGTCCAGTTCCGGCTATCTCGTTTGACGTCAAACTATTGGCGTAAAAATACTAATGTTAGACGACGCATGTGGTGGATTGAATATGCGATTAGTAAACCTGAGAATATCGTCGAAATGAGACTGTATGGCCTTATCAAGCACTTGTTAACGGAGCGGGCTACTTTGCGCGATAAAGACCAGTTGCAGATGATTAAATATGAGCGCAGCTTTATGGCTAAGCGCTTTGGTGGCGAGGTGTTGCAGGCGGCCGCAGAAGTGGCGGCGCTGGTGTGGGTGACGCTAGAAATTATCGCTCATCGCCAGCCAATCGGCCAGTTTGTGTTGGTGCAGCAAATGGTCAGCCGTATTCTTGGCAGTGTTGATAGCTTGATTTCGACGTATAATTCGATCGATGAGGAAGTGGCGAATATGGTCGATTATCAGCGGTTCATGGAATTGCCGCTAGCTGACACCAAGCCAAGCCTGGCGCTTAGCATGAAAAAATCAATCACGGTTAGTAATGTCAAATTCCACTATCCAGGTAGTGAAACTCTAGTACTCAAGAGCCTGTCGTTGGAGATTAAGCGCGGCCAGCATGTGGCGATTGTTGGCGAGAATGGCGCAGGTAAAACCACGCTGGTGAAATTATTGACGGGGTTGTATCGTCCGACTGGTGGCCAGGTTTTGATTGACGGGCAGGATCTCGCTGATGTGGACGCGACTGCTTGGCACCAGCAATTGGCCGTCCTGAGCCAGAGTTTTATTCGCTATGACTTTGCAACCGCTCACGAAAATGTGTGGTACGGCGATGTTTCTCGTGAGCTTGATCGAGAGAGGCTGACGACTGCACTGAAGCAGGCGGAAGCTGATGATTTCGTGAAGAAATTGCCAAAGGGCGGGGACAGTTATGTTGATAAATGGATGACGGATGACAGTGATGACAAGGGTGTCGATTTGTCGGGCGGGCAATGGCAGCGGCTGGCGTTGGCGCGTAATTTTTACCGTGATGCACCAATTGTTATTTTGGACGAGCCGACTAGTGCTGTTGATGCGGCGGCTGAGGCACGAATTTTTCGCCACTTGTTTAAGCAAAAAGATAAAACCATCATTGCCATTAGTCATCGCCTAAGCACCGTGAAAAAAGCTGATGTGATTTACTTCATGAAAGATGGCCGAATTGTCGAGCAGGGATCGTGCAGCGAGTTGATCGCCAAACGTGGCGAGTTCTACGAAATGTTCAAAGAACAACTATAGTTTGCTATAATGAGTGAAGTGGCGCGTTGGCGGAGCGGTTACGCAGAGGTCTGCAAAACCTTTTAGACGAGTTCGACTCTCGTACGTGCCTCCAGGGGATAATGTACGGTCCTCATTGTGGGACTTTTGTTTAAGCAGTTGAGTAAATCTATGAAACGACCTCCAAATGTTCAGCATATACTCAAGCTAATTAGTTCATTAATCGTGCCGATGTATTATATTCATCGTGACATTGTGCCGCCAAAACGATCACCACTTAGGGAAAATGATGCGGAACATTCTTGGGCTTTAGCATTGTTAGCGTGTGCGCTCGCCCCGCAGATTAATCCGAAATTAGATATTGGTAAAGTTGCCCAATTTGCCATTGTTCATGATGTTGTAGAGGTCTATTCGGGTGATGTATCGGCAATGGATAGTCAGGCGGCAAATTCATCTGAGCGAAAAATTCGTGAGGCAGCAGCGTTGGAGCGTATTCAATCAGATTTCTCATATATGCCATGGATCGCTGAAACGATTAAGGAATACGAGTCTTTTTCTAGCGAAGAAGCATGTTTCGTCTATGCGCTTGATAAATTTATGCCGGTTGCCTATGACTATCTCGATGGAGGTGAGTATGCTCATCATTGCCATACAACTCGTGAAGCGTACCAGTATCATATGATACCGCATCGCGAAAAGGCTCAGAGGTATCCTGTTGTTGGTCGATATTATGATGAGGTGCGGGCGCTGCTAGATGCTCAGCCGGGTCATTTTTATGATCCAGAAAATGTAGTATAATTGTTGTAGACGCGGGTGCCGCTAAGTAATATTTGAATTATGTTGCAGGGGGTCTTGACGTCATGAATAATGGTAAATACGCGCGAGTGGCGGAATTGGTAGACGCGAGGGACTTAAAATCCCTTGACCAAAAGTCGTGCGGGTTCGATTCCCGCCTCGCGCACCAACGTTGATTTTTCACGGTTATCGCTTGGGGCGGCGCATTTTATAACCAGATTTAGGAGTAATGTTTTGGTGGGCCGGGATGGCAAAGCCTTACTGTCCTGTTGCATGCTCTTCACTCGGTTGATATAATGAAAATACAACTAACAAAAGGAGAATAGAAGGTATATGGAAGTATGGTTGATTATACTAATCGTCGTTGGCGTACTGTTAGTACTGCTGGTCGGCTTTTTGATCGCTACGTACAACGGGCTGGTGACACTGCGTAATCGTGTCGAGGAGGCATGGAGCGACATTACGGTGCAGCTCAAACGCCGGACTGACTTGATTCCGAACTTGGTTAACTCAGTTAAGGGCTATGCTACACACGAAAAAGAAGTATTTGAAAAGGTCACCGAAGCACGATCAGCTATCATGGGTGCTAAGGGTGTGGCCGATACTGCACAGGCTGAGAATATGCTGGAGGGCGCGTTGAAGAGTCTGTTTGCTGTCGCTGAGGCATATCCAGAACTAAAGGCTAATCAGAATTTCTTGCAACTACAGCAAGAGCTGGTCGACACTGAAGACAAGATCCAGGCTTCTCGCCGCTTCTACAACGGTGGCGTTCGCGACCTGAACACTAAGATCCAAACTTTCCCAGTAAATATCGTTGCTGGCATGTTTGGCTTCCAGGCTAAGGAGTTCTTTGAGGTTGCTGATCGAGCAAGCGTTGAGAACCCAGTTGAAGTGCAATTCTAAGGCAAGATGATCTTTGCCTAAACCAAGCCGCTCGCCTATTTTCGGCGGGCGGTTTTTGGTATAATAATCACATGTATAGTGCAATTTCTCATAACAAGCGAAACACCGTATTGATCATGGCAGTGTTTGTAGCGATTATCGGTGTCATTGGTGTGTTGGTCGGTGCGTACCTGCAGAACTATTCATTATCACTGATTATCGTCGGCTGTGCGCTTCTTTATGCATGGCTACAATATTATGTCGCTGGAAAATTAGCCATGGCCATGACTGGCGCGCAGGAGATTGAGAAGAAAGATGCGCCTGAGCTGTGGCGGGTGGTGGAGAATTTGGCGATTGCTGCTGGCATGCCGATGCCAAAAGTCTACATCATTGATGACCCGGCGCCGAACGCCTTTGCGACTGGTCGCGACCCCAAGCATGCCATTGTCGGTGCGACCACTGGACTGCTGGAAATCATGGACAAGCGTGAACTGGAAGCGGTGATGGCACACGAAATGAGTCATGTGCGTAATTACGACATTCGCGTTAGTATGATTGCCTTTGGCTTGGTAAGTGCTATTGGGCTGCTTGCTGATATTGCACTTCGGATGATGATTTATGGTGATAATGACGATCGAGATGTCAGCCCGGCCGTCTACGTTGTGGGTATTATCGTGGTGATTTTAGCGCCGATTTTGGCAACCATTACGCAACTGGCAGTGAGTCGGCAGCGTGAGTATCTGGCGGACGCTTCGGGAGTGCTATTGACTCGTGATTCAGAGGGGCTAGCAATGGCGCTGGAGAAGCTACGAAGTTATGGTCGGCCAATGCGCAAGCAGAGCACCTCAACAGCGAACTTATTTATGAACAATCCACTGCGCCCCGGCTTTTTCTCAAAGTTATTTAGCACTCACCCACCACTAGAAGATCGAATCGCACGTCTGCGAAGTAATGCAACAAAGATGTAATCATGACAAAGCCAACTAAAAAACAACATACCACGCGGCGTAAACGGACAGCCTCAAAAACGGGTAATCACTCCCCGACAAAGAAGAACGTGTCATTGAAAGAGAGGATTAGCGGGACCTGGCGACAGCTTATGCGGCGCCGTCAGGCCTTTCTTCGTCGTCGGCCGCACCGTAGTTTTCGGGTGACCAAGCGGCGTGACTATCGTCGTTCACTCAAGCTGCCGGGCTACTTCGCCCTGACTAGCCAGGTGTGGCAACTGATGCGAAAAGACTGGCGGATTTTCGTCGGACTGGCGGCAATATATGCAATACTGGGTGTGTTGCTGTCGGGATTAATGTCGCAAGATACGTATCAGCAACTGAAAGATACGATTAACGAGGCAAATCAGGAGGGCGCCTTAGGTGCTGTCATGCCGACACTGACGCTCTTTGCTGGCGTGGTTACTAATCAGCTCGGTGGTTCGACGGGTGGCGTAGCATCATCGCAGCAGGTTATTGGTGCGTTGATTGGGCTGTATATATGGCTGACGACAATTTGGCTGGTTCGTGGCGTGACTACTGGCAAACGTCCAAAGATTCGCGATGGCCTCTATAATGCAGGCGCGCCGGTCATTGCTCTGTCGGTCCTGGTGTTTATTGCGCTCGTTCAATTGCTACCAGCGGCGATAGCAGTTATTATTTACGGAGCAGCGGACACATCGGGTATGTTACAGCAAACCGTGGTGCTGATGTTGGCAGCTGGTGCAGCTATATTGATCGTCACCCTGTCGCTATATTGGCTGACGAGTACATTGTTTGCTATGGTGATCATTACCCTGCCGGGAATGTATCCGCTAGAGGCGATGCGGTTAGCCTCCGACATTGTACTGGGGCGGCGAATGCGTATCTTGCTGCGATTGATGTGGCTGTTTGTGGCGGTTGCCGTAGTCTGGGCGGCGGTGCTCATCCCGGTCATTATACTTGATGGCGCACTCAAGGCGGCGATACCGGCGCTGAACTGGCTGCCACTAGTACCACTTGGGGCATTAATGCTGGCGGCACTGTCAATCGTTGCTTCGGCGTGCTACATTTATCTATTCTACCGAAAGGTTGTTGCCGATGACAGCGCGCCAGCTTGATAGGCAGGCGGCCGAGCAACGAATTGTCAAACTGCGAGATCTGATCAATGATTATCGCTATCGCTATCATGTGCTCGATGAATCGATCATGAGTGAGGCGGCAGCTGATAGTCTGAAGCATGAATTGTCGCAGCTGGAAGAACAGTTTCCGGACCTCATCACGCCAGATAGCCCAACCCAGCGGGTAGCTGGCAAGGCGCTCAGCAAATTCGCTAAGGTCCAGCATCAAACACGAATGATTTCGCTGCAGGATGTGTTTGACCGGGCAGAGGTTGCAGCATGGATACAGCGTATGCACAAAGTGCGCCAAGATATCACCGAAGAATTTTTGTGTGATATCAAGATGGATGGCCTGGCTTGCGCGCTGATTTACGAGGACGGTGTGCTGACGCGGGCCGTGACGCGCGGCGACGGATTGGTTGGTGAAGATGTGACCATGAATGTGCGGACGATTCAGAATGTGCCGCTGACACTACGAGCCAACCAGCGATTCGCTCATTTTTTGCGCGGTCGGACGGAGATTCGTGGTGAAATTGTGATGCATAAAGAGGACTTTGCGGCATTAAATCAGCGTCGGCGAGCGACTGGTCAGCCAGAATTTGCCAATCCGCGTAATTTGGCGGCGGGGACGATTCGTCAGCTTGATCCAAAACTGGTGGCAGAGCGTCCGCTCCATTTTGTTGGCTATGACATTATCCGTGACAACCTTGAAGACACGCCGACAATTGCCTTTGGCTATCAGATGATGAACGAGCTGGGTATCACCACCAGTCGGCAGACGCAAATTGTCTATGGCTTGGATGAGGTGATGAGCTATGTTAATCATCTTGATGAGCTGCGTCAGTCGCTCCAGTTTAACACCGACGGAGCGGTCATCAAGCTCAACGACCGGCGACAGTTTGCCGAGCTGGGCATCGTTGGCAAGACACCGCGAGCAGCAGTGGCGTATAAATTTGCTGCCGAAGAAGCCACAACCATCGTCCGTGATATTGTCATTTCCATCGGTCGAACCGGTGCGGCCACGCCAGTAGCGGTGTTTGACCCGGTGGTGGTGGCCGGTACGACGGTGCAGCATGCTAGTCTGCATAACGCCGACGAAATTGCCCGGCTGGATGTGCGTCGCGGCGATACGGTGGTGATTTTTAAGGCGGGCGACATTATTCCGCAGGTGCAAACTGTACTGAAAGAATTGCGACCAGCAGGCTCCGAGCCAATTGATTACCTGGCAGAATTGGCACGCCAATATCCAGAACTAGAGTTTGTGCGACCAGAGGGCGAGGCAGTCTACCGCGTTAAAGGCTTGAGTGGTCCGCTGATTTTGAAGCGAGCCCTAGCGCATTTTGCCTCCAAAGGCGCGCTGGATATCGATACATTGGGTGAGAAAAATGTCGAGGCGCTGGTCGAGGCTGGGCTAGTTAACGATTTGGCGGATATTTACCGGTTGACGAAAGATGATTTACTGAAACTAGAGCGCTTTGCTGAGATTTCTGCGCAGAAACTCATTGATGCCATTGCTGCCAAAAAGCAGCCAGCGTTGGAGCGATTTTTGTTTGGCCTTGGCATTCGGCATGTTGGCGCGCAGACGGCGATTGACCTCGCAAACCACTTTGAGAGTCTTGAGGCTATGTCTCGCGCGACCATTGATAAGCTGCGCGAAGTGGATGGCGTGGGTGAAATTGTTGCCGAGTCAATCGTGGCGTGGTTCGCCGATGAAGATAATGTGAAGCTGCTCGAAAAGTTTGCTGATTTGGGCGTGGCGCCACAGTTTAGCCAAAAATCCGACCGTCTGGCTGGCCAAAGTTTTGTCATCACTGGCACCCTGCAGTCGATGAGTCGCGATGCTGCTGCTGAAAAAATCCGTAATCTCGGCGGCACCTTCCAAACCGCTGTTGCAAAAGATACAACATATCTGGTAGCGGGCGGTAAAGTCGGCGCCAGCAAGCTGAAAAAAGCCGAACAATACGGCACCAAAATTATTGATGAACAAACATTGTTAGAGCTTATACAATAAGGAGGTAATAATCATGACTCAGCAATCACATCGCGCCCTCACTATCAAACCCGCCGACACGGTTGTGTT
>CAUVPF010000034.1:0-7749 GCA_963553645.1 uncultured Candidatus Saccharibacteria bacterium
ATAAAATGTCAATGAATTTTAGGCAAAAATGTGGCGTTATATGTTTTTACGGCGTTTAATTCGAAAGATAAATTAATTGTCTATGTTAAATACGTCCATTCCCGTCGTCAAGAGCACTGTAGTATAATGAAATTAGCTATAGTATGAAGTCATGCCAGAAGGGGAAATTATGACATTTGAAGAAGTACAAAAGTTAGTAATGCGTCACGTCTGTGCTCGTCAGTGGGATAAGACGAAGGATTCACGTGGTTTAGCAATTTCGTTATCGTTGGAGGCCAATGAGTTGCTTGAATATTTCCAGTGGAACGACACGCATATTGGCACCAAAGAAGATATGGCAAGCGAGCTGGCTGACATCATTATCTATGCGATTCAACTTGCCGACCGATTTGATATCAATATTTCCGAAGCGGTTGCTGCAAAAATTGCTAAACTAGATGAAAAGTATCCAGTTGAAATTTTTGAGATCAAAGATAAAGTTGAACAAAATCGCCGCTTGCTAGAGGCTAAGAAAAAATATAAAAAGGATACGACGCTATAAGGCTGCTGCCGTAGAATATCATTGCGGCTGTTTTGCATTGTAAGTATCAGGACAGCTTGGGTCGATAGACTTCACGGCACGGTGTCACTTGCGGCAGCTCAGCTTGACACCCACCGCCCGTCCGGCGTAAAATATTACACTTGGGTGTAGGATGTAATCGTACTAAGTAGTTGAGTTGGAGAGTTCTTATACTTTATGGGCTACTGATACTTGAATAACGTGAAAGGTAACAATGCTACACGAATTATCAATCAGAAATAAATTAATCGTCATGAGTGCGGTGATGAGCGCACTGTTTTTGGTAGCGCTGGATCAGACGATTGTCTCGACGGCGTTGGCGGCGATTGTCAAGGAATTTAATAGCTTCTCATCACTTGGCTTTATTGTCACTGCTTATATGTTGACCACCACGGTGACCGTGCCGCTGGCTGGTAAGTTGAGCGACATGTATGGCCGCAAACCGCTACTACTCGCCGGGGTGAGTATCTTTACCATCGGCTCGCTACTGAGCGGCCTGGCGCCGACAGTCGAGTGGCTGATCGCGTGGCGGGCGCTACAGGGCATCGGCGGCGGTATTATCACTGCGAACGCCTTTACTATTGTTGGCGACCTCTTTCCGCCAAAACAACGCGGCAAATGGCAGGGACTCATCGGTGCAGTGTTTGGTGTGAGTTCAGTAGCTGGGCCGCTCTTGGGTGGCTGGTTGACTGATGGTGTGTCGCTGTTTGGTGTGGTCAGTGATTGGCGCTGGACGTTCTTGATCAATGTGCCGATCGGGGTGATCGCCACCATCCTCATCATTCGCTACTGCCCGCAGATCAAGCACGACCGTACGCACAAGCCCGATTACCTCGGCGCGCTATTGATCACTATTGCTCTAGCGATGTTGGTGCTGGCGGTAGATAATACAGAGATGATCTTTAAGGGATTAATTGAGAGCGGTGTTAGCCTAGCGCTGATTCAGGGCGTGTTGTTGACGGTATCGGCGCTGGCGGCGCTGAGCTTTATTATGATTGAGCGGCGAGCCAAACAGCCGATTCTGCCGCTACGGTTCTTTGCCAATCGGACATATTGTTTGATCATGGTTGCGGCCAGCTTATTTGGTGCGGCCTTTATGGGGGCGATTCTGTATCTAACACAGTTTAATCAGCAGGTGTTTGGTGCCACTGCCTCGCAGGCGGGGCTAATGCTGCTGCCGATGGTGGCGGGTATTATGACCAGCTCGATCACGGTTGGCCGGCTGGTTGCCAAGACCGGTCGGTATAAGCGCTGGATCGTCGGGGGATTTGGCGTGACGGCGGCCAGCGTAGCGGCGTTGACGATCTTGCAGCCCGAGTCGCCGTATTGGCACGAGGCGGTGGTGATGGCGCTAGCCGGGTTAGGTCTGGGGTCAGCCATGCCGATCTTGACCTTGGCGGTGCAGAATGAGTTTACACAAAAAGACCTCGGTGCGGCGACGTCCAGCGTGCAACTATTTCGCGGGCTGGGTTCGACAATTGGTGCGGCGGTGTTCTCGGGCGTATTAACCGCTGGCATCTTAACCCATGTCGGTGATCCGCACCAACTGCCATATGTTCAGAGTCTACAGCACTCACCGGCTGCCCAGCAGATGCTGTCTGGCGAATTGAATGCTGACGTGCTGCTACGGCTGAATGCCCAAAAAGGGACGATTGCTCGGGCGGCAGCTCAAGGGTTTGAGCAGCTACCAGCGCCGGCCCAGACCCAGGCAAAACAGCAGTTCAGCCGGCAGCAGGACGAATTTACCAATGTCATTCTTCACGCATTTACCGATGGTCTGCATCAGATATTTTTGATCAGTTCGGGGCTGATGGTTATTGCGATGATTGCGGTGATGCCAGTCAGGGAAAAGCGACTGCGCGGCTAATTGCCAGAGTAGTATTTTCTGGGGTATAATTTTTGCATGACGGTGGGCTACTTTGAGCGGCGATGTATGGGTGATTCGTTGGGGCAAACGCGTCAGTTTCATCGTGGCGTGTGGGCGCACGTCAGCGGTACGCTATGTCCAGATGAATTGGCTGAGCAGTTCGGCCTTGATGAAAATATTGTTCGTGATGCGGCCGATGTGCGCGAGTTGCCGCGGATGGAATATAGCGGTGGTATCGAGTATGTCTTTGTGCGGCTGCCGCTCGTTCGGGATGATATGGTCAAGACTGCGCCGCTATTGGCTGCGGTATCAAAGACCCAGTTTGTAACGATTAATCCTGCCGATAATTTCTCGCCACAAGCCGCCGAGCCGTTTCTCACAACCACGACCGATAAGCCCGGCGCCCTCCTCGCAGCGACCATTGCCTGCGCAGTGGCTGCGTATGAGCAGCAGATCCATGACCTTGCTGGTAATATCGCTGCGGCCCGGCACCGGCTGTCGCGCCACGAGGTAAAAAATGCTGACTTTATTGAGTTTGTGGCTATTGAAGATAGCCTCAACGAATTTCATTCCAGCCTCGAGGGACTGGCGAGCGTGCTCGGCCAATTGGCGCTCAATCGCCGCGGCCTATTCACGGTGCGCGATCTCGAGGCGCTGGGTGATTTGGTGCTGCACGTCAAGCAATTACTCGTCATGGTCGCCGCTAACAGCCAGACCATCACCAGCATCCAGAACGCTTATTCAACCATCGCCAATAATGTCCTCAATCAACGAATGAAAATCTTGACCGCCATCACTATTCTCCTGGCGATCCCGAATGTGTTTTATGGTATGTACGGCATGAATATTGCCCTGCCGTTTCAGGGTGAGGCGTGGGCGTATCCGGTGATTACCGGGTTTACGGTGCTGCTCATCGGCATTGTGTATATCTTCGCCAAGCGGCTACGCTTGTTTTGAGGCTGGTATCAGGGGTCAGATCAGAGCTAGCTTCTACTTGACGTTCGTATCAGTCTTTGCTATCATGGCTGATGTGTCTCGCGCCGAAGCATGTCGCTGCTTATCATAAAGTGGGCAATAAAGGTCGAAGCGCGTGAGGCTGCACTAGTACAAAGGAGTACGAAACACATGCCAATAGCAATCAATGTTGTGTCGACGAGTCGGCGCAAAAAGGTCGCAGTGGATGTGGTGCCTGCCAAATGGCAAACATACATAGCACAATAAGTGCGCTCGTCCATAGAAAGGGACGGCATAAAAATCACCCCACAGGCACCGGGGTGATTTTTGCTTGGACACTAGTTAATGCTTTTGATCAATTTGATGTTATTTTTTTGCTTCATCAACTGCGACGCCGGCTTTTTTCAGGGCGTCTTTGACGGCGTTTTCGATAGAGCTGGAGTCGGTTAGGTTAAGCTTATTGCTATTAACAAAAAAGGTCGGTGTGCCGTCAATTTGTAGCTGTCGCCCGACCGCCACGTCAAAGTCAATTTTCTTTGTGACAGCACTGGAGGCTAAGTCCGCATTAAATTTCTCGATATTCAGCCCCAGCTGCTTAGCGTAGCCGGTAAAGACGTCGGTGCGCTCTTTGGTGTGAGCACGACTCCACGCATCCTGGTTGGTATAGAGCAAATCGTGCATCTCCCAGAACTTGCCCTGGAGGCCTGCTGCCTCGGCAACTGCTGCTGCTGCTCGGGCGTTTGGATGGAGCGACGGGATGGGGTAATTACGAAATACCAGCGTGACGTGGTCTTTGTATTTTTCAGCCACGCGCTTGGCCTCTGGTGCGGCAGTGCGACAGCCCGGGCACTGGTAATCGCCATATTCGATCATCACAACTTTGCCGTTGGTATTACCGATAGTATGCTCACCAATGTCGCCAGTGCGCGCTTCGGCCGGTATGATGCGCATAGCTGCATCATTTGAGATATCACTAACATTCAAGCGGTTCTGTGTTGACAGATAAATCATACCACCGACAACAGCCGCGACAACGATTGCAAAGATAGCCCAGGTTTTTCCGTTCATAGTTCCTCCAAATTAACTCTGGCTATTATAGCATAAAAAGTATACAATGAACAGCATGAGCGATATTTTGCTAGGAATTCTGTATGTGATAGTGCTGATGTTGCTCGTAGTGGTCATGGGCGTTCATCCGCAGGCTTCGTCACATAGCAAGTTCGAGCTGCAGCGGCGAGCACGTCGTGGTGATCAGGATGCGCGACATTTACTAAAGCGACATGCGCTAATGCCAGATATTTTTTCGCTGCAGCGGGTGATCGCGGCGGTGCTGCTCGTAATGCTCAGTGTGATTGGCGTGGAGCTATTTCACTGGCTACTGGGTATTATTATTTCGCTGGTGATCGCACTGGAGATAGGAGCAGTGGCGCGGATTTCATTATGGCAACAATACTCCCAGCGGCTTTACGAGCGGTATGAAGGGCGAATTTTAGCGCTCATTGAGAAGTTTCCGATGCTATTTGCAATGATTCGCTCGGTGGCGCCGATGCCCAATGACGGCTATGATATTGAGTCAAAAGAAGAGCTCGTCGCCAGGGTCGAACAGGCGGGTGAGGCGCTTAGTCGAGATGAGAAAAAGATGGTCATTGGTGTGCTGTCGTTTGATACGGTGCCGGTCAAGGAGGCGATGACGCCGCGTAGTGTGATTGATACGGTGGATCAGGACGAGGTGCTGGGGCCGCTGGTGCTGGACGCGCTGCACAAGACCGGACATAGCCGTTTTCCGGTGACGGGGGGCGATATTGATCACGTGGTAGGGGTGCTATATATTCAGGACCTACTGACAATCAACCGTGCGTCGACGAGTAAGCGAGTGCGAGCGGTCATGGAGAAAAAGGTGTATTACATCCGCGAGGATCAGACATTGCAACATGCGCTGGCGGCGTTTTTGCGAGTGCGGCATCACTTGTTCATCGTGGTGAATGAGTTTCGCGAGACCGTTGGTATTGTCAGTCTGGAGGATGTTATTGAGCGAATATTGGGGCGCAAGATCGTTGATGAGTTTGATGCGCACGAGGATCTACGGCGGGTGGCGCAGCGTAATCCGCGCCATAACAACCAGACGAAACATGCTCGTAACGTCGCATAATCCGGCCGATATGGTATACTAGAACTAATGAATTCGAACCAGACCAACCCCGAGCCTGACTACACCCAGCCGGTTGCGTATGATTCTGATGGTCGACCGCTGTATCATCATCCGCCGGCTGACGTGACGCCGCCACCGGTGACGACCGCACCGCCGATTGAGCCCCAACCGTCCTCGCACGTTACCGTCCAGCCAGAGATGATCGAGGGGCAGAATTTCAATCCACAGATTCGTGCCCAATACGCTAACGAGCCAAATGTTGTTCATGCTACGCGGCCGCTTGAGCCGACTGTTCCGGCAGTTAGTCCGGAGATCAAGGCTCGTCACGACCAGTCCGTTCGTGATTATCCACAGCTCAATCTCAGTGAGGGCGAGTACGTTATTCTTGATATCAAGCGTCACCCGATTGGTATGGTTATTCCGAGTGCTATCACCCTCCTGCTTGTTGTGGTGCTGCTGGTATTTGCGGCCTCGTTCTCATCACTAACCGCCAACATCCCACTGCTTCCGGCAGTAAATCCGGGGGCGGTGCTGGGCATCACGCTACTGCTTGTTGCCTTGGTGGTACTGGGCGGCGCGATCGCCCTGTGGGTATATTTACAGAATCATTTTTTCATGACTAATGAAAGCGTCGTTCAGGAGATTCAGCAGAGTCTCTTCGTTCGTCATGAACAGACAGTGAGCCTCGGTAGCATTGAGGACGCCAGCTTTTTCCAGGCCGGCATCGCCCAGACGATCTTTAACTACGGCACAATTCGTCTCAGTACTGAGGGTGAGGAGACAACTTATATTTTTCACTACGTGGCCAATCCCAAGCACCAAGTGGCCATCCTCAACAACGCCATCGAGGCCTTCAAGAACGGTCGGCCGGTCTGCTACGATTAGTTTGACTATAATTTAGTTATTTGTGGCGGCTGTCTTTGACGAAATCCGCCTCGCCATCAAGCGTGGCTCTGAGCGAATATGATTTGCACTTACCATCGGTGCAATTTGTTGGCTCATAGCGATAGGTGCTGCCGTTATCACCAAGTTTTTTGCCACTCGGATCTTTGAGCAGTTCCTTGTCCATGGTTGGCAGTGTCTCGTCAGTGATCTTTTCTGGATAAAAGCCGTGCTGCTTGTAATAGGCTTCTTCGAGGCTGTAATGTATGGCATTGATGGCGGTTTTTTTCCGGTCGTTTTGGTGCTCGCGTTGGATTGTCACCAGCTGGGTGAACGCCACCGCTGTGGCCACGCCGAGAAATATAATCGCTGCTAGTACCTCAATGACCGTAAAGCCTGTTTGTCGTTTCATATAATTCCATTATAGCAAAGTTTCATCACTCGCGGTAGTCGCTTGATTTATGGTATACTATACAGCATAAGATAACGGAGGGAGAGGTATGGCTAGCACAGCGAAAACCGGTGACAAACATCAAACAGACGCCGCAACTGGCACGGCTCAGACACCAGAGAAAAAAGTTGATAATGGTAAATTAAAAGCGCTGGGCCTGGCCATGGATCAGATCACCAAGCAGTTTGGTGATGGCTCAATCATGAAACTCGGTGAGGCGCACAAAGTTGATGTTGAAGTGATTCCATCGGGTTCATTGAGCCTCGATTTGGCGCTAGGCGGCGGTTACCCGAAGGGTCGCATCATTGAGATTTATGGTCCAGAAAGTTCGGGTAAGACAACGTTGACACTGCATGCCATTGCCGAAATTCAAAAGCAGGGCGGTACGGCAGCGTTCATCGACGCTGAGCACGCACTTGACCCGAGCTACGCCAAGCGGTTGGGCGTGGATACCGAAAACCTGTTGGTATCGCAGCCAGACAACGGTGAACAGGCACTGGAAATTACCGAAACCTTGGTGCGTTCAAACGCGGTGGATCTGATTGTGGTGGACTCGGTGGCGGCACTGACGCCGCAAGCGGAAATTGACGGCGACATGGGTGATTCGCACATGGGGCTGCAGGCGCGGCTGATGAGCCAGGCGCTGCGTAAATTGACCGGCATCATCAATAAATCGAAAGCGACAGTGATTTTCATCAACCAAATTCGCATGAAGATTGGCGTGATGTTTGGCAATCCTGAGACCACGACGGGCGGTAACGCGCTGAAGTTTTACGCCTCGCAGCGAGTGGATATTCGCCGGATTGGGCAGATTAAGGTTGGCGATGATATTCTCGGTAACCGCACCAAGATCAAGGTGGTGAAAAATAAGATTGCGCCGCCATTTC
>CAUVPF010000035.1:0-7681 GCA_963553645.1 uncultured Candidatus Saccharibacteria bacterium
TGCGCACCTCGACGGCCTTGATGGCGCACCACAGCTCCTGACCGACGGCGATGCCCATCTCGGCGACGGCGCCGGCGGTGACCACGGCACGGACGCCCTGGCCGCCGGCCAGCCCCACGCTCACGCTCACCAGGGCGCCGGCCCGCTCCACCCCGGTCACCCAGACCGCCCAGGACGCATTCGCCCTTTAGGCAGATTGTCTTTTTAGCAGAAGGCTTCGGTACAGTTTTATCATCACTGCCACCCAAAACGCCACGAACCTCATTTTTGACAATCACGTCGTCAGGTAAACTAATGCTGGCACCGCCACAAAAGGTAAAGACATCAATGACTGCACCGTCCTTGATCTTCGCCTGGCGCAAATCCAAATCTACGCCGCCAAATATCGCCGTCACCGAGCCGCCAGTATAATCGCCTTTCACCCGCGATTCTTCGCCGTAAAAAATTGCAACTTTTTCGTTATCGCTACCATCAGCGGCCAGCTTTTTAGATCGTCTGCGGCCCCCAGACCCGATACTCAGCATGATTACCAAGCCAACAATGATTAATATCACTGGCCAAAATAGCTTCCAGACACTAATATTAATCACATTATAAGCGTTCAGTCCAATCGCCGTACCAACAGCTATCAACAGTAGCCCCCATACCCAAGCCGCTGGCCTGCGGGAGCTGAATAGTGCCGATAAGCCAGCCAGGAGAAATATACCTGCCCAAAAAGTACCCCAAAATAGGTGCCAGTTATCAAAGGTAATAATCCCGAGATTCCGCAGCAGCAGAATCCCGCCGAGCACCACAATGGTAATGCCCAAGAACGCTCTGACGAGAAAATTTTTCTTCATATACCTAGTATACGAATACTATCATCACTCTTCAATGCACCCAATTGTAATTTATGCGAATAGCTCACGCCCAAATGTTGCCAAAATAGCAACAACGATCACAACGGTCACTAGCGCCAACAGGAATGTATCGAATCCCCGGTCGACAAATTTTCTCGTACGCCTACCGCCAACCACCCTAGTCAGCACATTATATCTCGTCAATCCGTAACAGACCAGCAGCATACCCGCGTCTAGCGTCAAACACCACGGGCACAACGCACCAATCTCAACATAACTCATATAAAACATCCAACCGGCAAACAACAGGCCGACCACCGCACCAAGCTGCGCGCCCCACATAAACCATTTCGGAAACTTCGCACCCGCCAGCAACGCCACCGCAATTGTCACCATCACCGGTAGCGTTATCATGCCGATGAAACTATTAGGAAAGCCGAGTGGTGTCGCCGACCAGTGGTTTGCCACCGCCGAACAGCTTATCGCCGCGTTCAAGTCGCAGTTCAGCACGGCATGCGAATTTTTAGCAAGCGTCAGCGCTTCAATTGACAGTACAAACGATGCTAGCAAACCCACACCACTACCAATCAGCAACGCCAGTGCTGCAAGCCGCTGGCGTCTTATGTCTTTGTCTGAACACCACTTACGCAGCATATCAAACATAAAAACTCACCTCGCTAATCGTCGGCAATGGCAACCCGCGCCACATATTCTGCATCTGACTATCAGCGCTCAGCGCGATAACGGTCGGGTATTCAACGATATCGTACGTCCGGCAAAAATCGCTGCCCTCGGCCGAATCTGGGTCAAGCTCCTCAATGGTATGCCCTGTCTGTCGACTAAAATCATGGAGAAAACTGATAACCTGGCGCGCATAATCGCTCTCTGTCCGATATACTACAACGACTCGCATTATTCTCGACCTTTCTGGCGACGCTGCTCTAGTATCTTGACAAAATCATCGAGCGTCTCAAACTTCTGAAACACACTGGCGAAACGTACATACGCCACTTCGTTACATTTCGCTAGTTCATCCAGTACAAACTCACCAATTTGCCGCGACGGCACTTCTGATGCGCCGAGTGCATACAATTTATCTTCAACTGCCGTGATAATCGACTCAACTTCCTCGTCGGACTTGAGGAACTTGCCGACCGACTGGCGCACCGCATGCGCAAGCTTGACGCGATCAAATAACTCGCGACCACCGTTGTTCTTGATCACGATGAGATTTGGTTTTTCGACTCGCTCATAGGTGGTAAAGCGTCGTCCATCCGGCGTCTCGCGGCGACGGCGAATTGCTACACCATCAGAAACTTCTCGCGACTCGATCACGCGGCTATCACCAATATTAAATCCGCTCATTATTCCTCCTTGTTCTTTTTGCGGCGACGAAGGAATGCTGGCGTATCATCCTCATCCGCTTCATCCTCGACTGGCTGATCCCAGATATTGTTCTCTTGCTCAGACGTAAAGTCCGTTGCTCCACTCTGTTCACTGAGCTCCAGATCAATCCCTTCAACCACCTCGTCATCAACCTCAGTCTCTGATTCACGTGGCGTCTCGCCCGTCAGACTCACCTCATGATCATGATACGTCTCGCTATCGAACCCGGTGGCAATAACCGTGATGATTACCTCATCTTCGAGCTCTGGCTTGAGCGTTGCACCAAAGATAATATTAGCATCAGGACTGACCGCACTGGTAATTACCTCAGCCGCCTCCTGAATTTCTGCCATGCTCATGTCATAGCCACCAGTCACGTTAAACAACACACCTTTCGCGCCGTCAATCGACACCTCGATTAGCGGGCTCTCAATCGCTTGTTGAGCGGCCTGCACTGCACGATTTTCACCATCAGCCCGACCAATCCCCATCAGCGCCGAGCCAGCACGGCTCATCACTGCCTTGACGTCAGCAAAGTCGAGATTAATCAAACCATGTTCGGTAATCAGCTCAGAGATACCCTGCACACCTTGGCGCAGCACATCGTCAGCAATTTTAAACGTCTCGAGCAGCGGCGTCCGTCGATCAATCGTCTGCAACAAGCGATCATTCGGAATGGTAATCAAGGTGTCAACTTGGCGACCCAGATGAGTGATCGCCCAGTCTGCATTCACCCGACGCTTCTCGCCTTCAAAACTAAACGGCCGCGTCGCCACGCCAACCACCAGGATGTCCATCTCGCGAGCGATCTCCGCCACGATATGCCCAGCGCCCGATCCAGTGCCGCCACCAGCACCAATCGTTACAAACACCATGTCCGCGCCCTCAAGTGCCTGGCGAATCTCCTCACGCGACTCATTAGCCGCCGCCTCACCAACCATCGGATCAGCACCGGCGCCCAACCCATTGGTTGTGGTGTGCCCGAGATGAATCTTGACATCCGCCTTGGAATTGTGCAGCGCCTGAGCATCAGTGTTCATGGCGATAAACTGCACGCCAGCGAGCCCCGCATCTTTCATCCGATTGATGGCCGAACCACCAGCTCCACCGACACCGACAACTTTGATACTGGCAAACGTTTGAACTTCACTTGGTGTAATCTGCGGCATTTTCCTCTCCCTATCTTTCTCTTATCAAGTATACCATCTTTGTCTACTAGCTCCTACTTAAACCTCGCTAGCAATCGACTAATCATTCCGCCGGCCTTTTTTGTTACCGAACCCATCTTGCTCTGCACGTGCTCGGCCCGCTCAGCCCCCGCCCCATCAATGAGCATCAGGCCAATTGCTGCCGCAAACTCCGGCCCATTCGCCTCGTCACTCACGCCCGCATATCCTGCCGGTACACCTAGTTTAGCCGCCACGCCGAGGCTATTTTTCGCAAATTCGACCAAATCCTTAACCTTGGCGCCACCGCCAACCAACACCACGCCGCTCGGCAGCCGTCCAATGCCGCCGGCCCGCTTCAATTCTTTGGCGACTAGCTCGAAAATCTCCTCGTAGCGCGCCTCGACAATCTCATCAATCTCGCTTTGTTCAAATGTATACACTTGTTTGTCGTGCTTGGTATCAACGCGACCAGCCTTACCGCCGCCCAGCCGGGCATGTGCTAATTTAACTGCCTCAGCGATCTCCGGGTCAGTCTTAAGCCCAATCGCCACATCATTTGTCACGTTCTGCGCCCCCATGGGGATCACCGCCACATGCTGCAAATCGCCCTCTTCAAACACGGCCACACCGGTCGTGCTACCACCAATGTCGATAACCGCCACGCCGTTCTCAATCTGCGACTCACTCAGCACCGCTCGCGCCGCTGCCAACACGCTCGGCGTCAAGCTCGAGGCGGCAACATTCGCCATCTCGGCTGACCGGCGTAAATTCGCCACATACGGCGTCAAGCCCGAGACCACATTTGCTCGTAGCTCCAGGCGCGTGCCGCTCATCCCAACTGGGTCCTTAATATTATCCTGCCCATCCAACCGATAGGCATGCGGCACAATCTCCAAAATCTCTCGGTTCGCCGGCACCTTCCCGGTCGTCGCCACTTCCTCAATCCGCAGCACGTCCTCGTCTGTCACTTCACCGCCACTCATCCCCACCGCGATCATACCATCGGCCTTGGTGCTCAGAATGTGCGACCCATTGACGCTCAGCGCCGCTGCATTAATATGATGACCACTCATGCGTTCGGCCGCCTCAAGCGCCTTGTCAATTGCTGCCGCTGGCCCTGTTAGGTTCGATACCGCACCCTTACGCATGCCGCTATTTCCACTCACACCAACGCCAACAATATTCGGTAGACCCGACTCTCCGACATGTCCAACCACACAGCGCACGGTCTTCGTACCAACATCAATTCCTACCACATATCGAGATTGTTCTTGCATATGCTTAGTATATCAGATGGCCTAGAGTATCGTCAAAATCTCTGCACCCGTCTCAGTAATCAACACAGTATGTTCAAAATGCGCACCCAGACTACCGTCTTTCATACTAATCGTCCAGCCGTCGTCCTCAGTAACAATTTTCTCGCCACCAAGGCTGGCCATTGGCTCGATGGCAATCGTATCGCCAGCGTGCAACACCGGCCCGGTACCGCGCCGGCCATAATTTGGAATCTCTGGACTCATGTGCATTTCCAGTCCCACGCCGTGACCAACCAGCTCGCGAATGATGCCTAATTTGGCTTTCTTCAATACCGCTTCCACACCAGCCGAGATGTCGCCAACACGCGTCCCATCACCGGAAATCGCATCAATTCCCGCATACAAACTCTGCTCTGTCGCGTGCAATAAATGCTTCTTAGCACCGCGCGGCTCTTCATTCACTACCATAGTAAACGCGCTGTCAGTTTTCATACCACGATAGCCGATCACCAAGTCAAAACTCACCACGTCACCCTTCTCAAACACATAGTCTGTCGGAAACGAGTGCACCAATTGCTCATTAGTCGACACGCAAATCACCCCTGGGAATTTCACCTCATCCGTCAAATACGTCGCTTCAGCGCCAAAATCCTTGATACGCCCAGCCACGAAATCATTAACATCCAGCTCGCTCATACCAGCCGTTACCCGCTGGCGCAATTCGTCATAAATCGTCGCTAACATCCGCCCGCATTCGCGCATATCTTTCATTTGCTGCGGCGTTTTTTCGCCGGTAATTAAAGTTGGCATGCGTACGCTACCTCTTCATAAATCCGATCGTGCACCTCGCCGGCTGTCCCGACACCATCCAGATGAACAATCCTGACACCCGCCTCAGCAAAAATCCCCAACACCGGATACATTTTTTGTCGATAAATCGTCATTCGTCGAGCAATCGCCTCTGGTGTATCTTCCAACCGACCCCGCTTTTCTAGCCGCCGCATAATCTCCGATTCTGGCACTTCCAGTGAAATCACCGTATCAATCTTCTCATTCATCCGTGCCATGTACTCATCTAGCCATGCGGCCTGCTCCTTCGTTCGCGGAAAGCCATCCACAATGATATTTGGATATTTTTTATCGCGCGCATCCTGTACCGCCTGCTCAAACACTTGGTAAATCAATTCATCGCTCACCAACTCGCCTGAGCGTAAAATATCAATCACCGCCGGGTCATTACTGCGGCGCAACATCTCGCCAGTCGATAGCCATTTCCAGCCCTGGCGCGCCGCCAGCATCTGCCCCTGCATACTTTTACCAGCCCCCGGCGGCCCAAATAATAAGATCATCCCTTGCTCCTTTTTCTGTGTTGTTATTGTTTTACTAGCGTTTCTTTGGTAATTTTCGCAATCAAGGCGCCATCAGCCGCATTGCCAGCCTTAGCCTTCACCGCACCGATCACCTGGCCCATTTGCTGCATCGTCGCACCCAGGTCAGCAACTACCGACTCGACCATTGCCCGGATCTCATCTTCACTCAACTGCTTAGGCAGATATTCTTGTAAAATCGCCGCCTCTTGCTCCTCTGGCTCGGCTAGTTCCGTCCGGCCATTTGCTCGATATAACTCGGCACTCTCTTTGCGCTTTTTGACTTCGCGGGCAATAACCTTCTCAACTTCTGCATCGTTTAGACCCTCGTCGCGCTTACCGAGCGACACCTCCTCATTGAGAATCGCCGCTTTTAGATTACGCAGGACGTCACCTCGAAAACGATGCCGCCCTAGAAGAGCGGCTTTCATCTCATCAGCAATACGCGCTTTTAGCGCCGACATTAACGCGTTGCCCCCATACGCATCCTGGCTGTTTTCTCGGCCCGGCGCTCGCGGCGAATAATCGCTTTCTTGCGGCGCTCAACCTTAGAAATCGGCTTGGCAAACCGCATCACTGATTTTGCCCGTGCAAGGACACCGCTCTGCAGCACCTTGCGATTAAAGCGACGAATCACATTCTCGTTCGCTTCCTTCTGATCTTTACGTGTAACTTGAACCATATCACTATGTATTGTAACAGATAACAGGGCGCCGTACAATATGCGGGCGCCTTGTTTACTGTTCTATTGCCATAGTCCTTAAGACTTATTACGAAGACGATACTTGATAAAATTCCGACGGACACCACTCATGATATCGTCATATCCATATAGTCTCCGGCGATCAAGACGATGCCCGACTTGTTCCCCTACTAAACGCTCTGCTGCGGCAGATAAACCCATATCTGTACCCTTAAAATCATAATAGTTGTTCGGATGATTTACGTCGTACTTTTCTGGATCCTCGACGACCAGCTCCGCCCTCACCTGCTCGAGCAGCCCCAATATATGCGAACACTCTTTCCGCTCTTCTTCACTATATTCAAATTCCTCTAAAAGCTGGTCATTAAGCCAACCCTGCAGCACCCGCATCTGGTCAATATCCTTCTGCTGTTCATCGGCAGGAAGATCTGCATATGACTGTGCTAGTACGGAATTACCGTATTGTGGATCGAGAACCCACTGGTTACGCTCCAGCCAGTTAGCATGAATTAACGTACCGTACTTTTCTTGCACCTCTGGGTCAGACAGATCCAAAGCACGGATGTTATCGGCGCCCACCTCATCCACCAAGCTAATGAGGAATTCTGCACCGCCACGGTTCTGCTCTTTCCAGTATTCAGAAAACTGATCATAGGGCGTATTAGCAATGTCAACCACCATTGACTGCGCTAAAGCAAGCGCCGCCTCTGGGGTATATCCTTCACTTTCTAACTGCGCCGCCACATCTTCGGGAGACTTTCCCCGCAAATCTTTTTCACCATTTGCCCCGCGCCACGCTGGTTCAAACGTACCATCTTCACGTTTTGGATAATTTTTTTCAGCATAATCCCGTGCCAATGGTATCGCTAACGACTCGACACGTGGGTCTAGCCCTTGTTCTTTTTCAATTTCTTCATAATTTTGTGCCATGTCTGTTTCCTTCTTGCGTTTAGCAAATTTA
>CAUVPF010000036.1:0-7666 GCA_963553645.1 uncultured Candidatus Saccharibacteria bacterium
ACTGACCTCGCGACTGCCAAAATGCGCTGGCTTAAGGCAAACGATAACGATGAAGCAACGTTTGACGCCAAGATCAAGCAATTTTCACCACCACATCCCAGCGAGCCATGTGTCGTCATCAGCGGCCGTCATACCTATAATACCCAAGCCCGCACCTTGCTCAAGCGCCTAGCCGATGTTCGTCCGAATACCATAGCGACTACACCACAACCTCACACTACCCCGGTCGATGCCAATGCACGCCGTATGCAGCGTCCAGTGCTTAGTCGTATTCGCGTTAGCTAGGAGCTATACGTGCCAATAATTACCGATGCTGAGTTTGGCGAAATCACGGTGAGGCGCTCGCACTTGGCGCGTCAGGTGTCGCTGAAAGTCGCGCCAAACGGGCAGCTGCGGATCAGCCTGCCGACGTACACGCCGCTACTCGCAGCAAAAATGCTCATCAAGTCATCCCGGTCACGTATTCGCAAGCTCCTGAGCGAACATCAACAAGGTCACGACTACACGCGCGACCAATCAATTGGCAAAAGTCATCACCTGATCATCGAGACCCAGCCTGCGCCCACCGAACTCATTATCAAGCGCTCCGGCACCCGCATCCTCGTCAAGCTGCCACCCGGCACCGACATCGCTACTCCAGCCATCCAGCAGCGCATTCGCCAAGTCGTCATCACGGCGCTACGCAAAGAAGCCAAGAGCTACCTGCCACGGCGACTGAAATTCCTGGCCGAAGAACACGGCTTTTCCTATCAAACCATCAAGCTGACGCACGCCTCGAGCCGCTGGGGTAGCTGCTCGTCGCGCGGCACGATTAGCCTGAATATCGCGCTGATGAACCTGCCGTTTGAACTGCTTGATTATGTGCTAATTCACGAACTAGCTCACACCCGCCAGATGAATCACTCTGACGCATTTTGGCGAGAGGTTGCAGCTATCGACCCAGCCTACAAAGCACACCGAGCAGCACTGAAAAACCATACACCGCACGTGTAGCGTGTGCTATACTAAAACACATGAGACAAGGGATGGGCAGGTGGCGCGTGAGGCGCAGTCAGCAGCACGCACGCGACGAGACGAGTGCGACACCAGAGCATAGCCAGATGATGACACTGGTGAATAGCTTGACTGATGCGGTGCTAAGTACCGATGCCCACGGTGTCATTACGATTTATAATGCAGCAATGATTGGCCTGCTAGATACCAATGCCACACTCCACGGCCACCATATCAGCGAGATATTTCACCTACAGACACTCAGTGGCGCGCCGATTAATGTATTTGAAGAACTGAGTAAATCACCGTCAATTCGCACCCGTGATGACCTGATCATGCCACTCAGTGATGGCGACCATTTACGATTAGAGGCGACCTTTGCGCCGATTTTGGGCGGTAGCTCAAGCACTGACGGTTATGTGCTCATTCTGCGTGACGTCACCAAGATAAAGAGCCTCGAAGAGGAGCGTGATGAATTTATCAGCATCGTCAGCCACGAACTGCGTACACCAGTGGCGATCGCCGAAGGAGCGCTTGATAATGCTCGGCTGCTCGCCGAAAAAGGCTACACCCAAAAGGTACATGAGGCACTGGTGGCCGCACACGATCAAGTGATGTTCCTCGCCAAAATGATCAACGACCTTAGCACCTTATCGCGCGCCGAACGTGGAGTAGCAGACGAAGCAGAGACGATCAATTTGATGGAGCTAGCTGGTACATTGCACAGTGAATTTGCACCACGAGCGGCCGAGAAGGGGTTACGGTTCGACCTCGACGTGAGTGCGCAGATTGGCGTGATCAAGGTTTCGCGGCTGTACTTGACTGAGCTATTACAAAACTTCATCATCAACGCCATCAAATACACGCCTCGTGGCGGGGTGACGCTGCGGATGCACCGGCGTAACGGTGTCGTACAGTTTGCGGTGATTGATACCGGAATAGGCATCGGCAAGACTGACCAGAAAAAGATTTTCCAGCGGTTTTACCGAGCCGAAGACTACCGTACCCGCGAAACCAGCGGCACCGGCATCGGGCTATACGTTGCGGGTAAGTTAGCGCACAAGCTCGGCTGCACCATCTCTGTTAAGAGCCGGCTCAACCATGGTTCGACGTTTAGCTTTGAGCTGACCGATCCGGACACGTCCGCATAGAGCTACCCTTGCAATCGCGCCTCAGACACGCTACAATAGACTTGACAGTCTGCTAAGAAGCAGACTTTTAAATTGGGAGAAGCTATGGCACAAAAAAACGCAGCAGGATCAAAGACGACTGTTCGCCGCATCACCGCAAAAGATGATGCGACGAAACAGCCGTCACCACATACATCAAAAGCAACCACAACCACCAAAAAAACTGCCAATAAAACCACAGAAAAAACCGTGGCAGCAACCAGTACATCACCAAAACAGCCAAAAACCACGGCCAAAAAATCTGCAAAGAAACCAGGCGACGTTGGTTACTTTAAGGGTGCATGGCAGGAGCTCAAGCTGGTGCGCTGGCCAACTCGCTCGGCAACCTGGAGCATGACGGCAGCGGTGCTGGTATTTACATTGATCTTTGTGGTGCTGATCTTGCTGCTTGACGCTGGATTCAACTGGGGCTTTAATCAAATTTTGAAATAGGAAAGGGAATTTATGTCATCAAATCGCTACGATTCAACTCGCTCATGGTACGCCATTCACACCTACTCGGGCTATGAGGAAAAGGTCGCTGAGTCCATCCGCCAGCGCATCAACGGCGTCGATATGGCCGACAAAATCTTTGACGTCATGGTGCCGAAAGAAAAGCAAATTCAGATCAAAAACGGCAAGCGCAAGGTTGTTGATGCCAAGATCTTTCAGGGCTACGTGCTGGTCGAAATGAAGCTGACCGACGAGACGTGGTACATCGTCCGCAACACACCTGGCGTGACTGGCTTCGTTGGCGCCGACACTACGCCAACACCGGTGTCCGACAAAGAAATTACCAAGATCAAAAAGCGCATGGGCGTCGAAGAACCAAAGCATCAGATCGATTTCTCGGTCGGTGAAGTGGTCTCCATCATTGACGGTCCGTTCAAGGGCTTTGACGGGTCAATCGCAGAAATTGACGCCATCAAGGGCAAGATCAAGGTCATGGTCAGTATGTTTGGCCGCGACACGCCAGTCGAACTGGACGCGCTACAGGTCAAGAAAGTCTAGCCAAGCCACCTAACTATCTGGCCGCACAATGACACAGCGTCAGGCTACCAGACATCTTTTGCTTCAACTACCTCGCTACTTCTCGCGAGGTAGTGTTGCACAGCAAAGAGGGCTAGCGCCACCGTAATCATCCCCAGTAGCACCGCCGCGATCGGCCACTGCCTAGCATCATACATCGCCATGATCAGTACCGGCACCGTCCCGATGCCGCACGCCAATATCTTGCCAAACAACAGAGTCGCCAGTGTCACTTGACTATGACATAATCGAATGCTGCGCTTTAATAGATACGAGCCGCAGCGCCCCAGCCAATACGGCAGCATCACCACCACGCCCAAAACTGCTACTGTCATCACCGACATCAACATCAGCTGCACAACTTGCAACATAAATGGTACCGCACGAGGCGTCGTATCAATCGGCGTGGTGGGCGGGGTGGGTGTCGGCTGAACTGCTTCTGGCGATACACCGAGCTGCATGAGCAAGCCACTGCGCGCCAGCCACAACAGCCCAGCACCAACGATAGCTGCGTAGGTAAAAATTAACAGACTGTAAGCGAGCGCACCAAACATATTGATGAGGCGACGAACCGGCTTGATGCTGCGAGCGTTCATGCTTGTATTCTAGCACAATTTTCGTTATAATACAGTGGTTACGCACAGAAAAAGTAAGAGGAAACTATGGCAAAGAAAGTTATCGGTAATCTAAAATTACGCATCCCTGCCGGACGAGCAACCGCTGGGCCACCAGTCGGCTCAACCCTCGGTCAGTGGGGACTGAACATGATGGATTTCATCAATCCATTCAACGACGCTACCAAAGGTATGATGGGCAAGGATGTTATCGTCCACATTCAGGTGTTTGAAGACCGCACCTTTACGTGGAAGAGTCTGGGGCAACCAGTCGATGATATGATCCGCGAGAAAGCCGGCATCCAGAAGGGCAGCGCCAAGCCACACAGCGAAAAAGTTGGCAAGCTAACCCGCGCCCAACTCCAAGAAATTGCTGAAGCAAAAATGGATCAGCTAAATGCTATCGACATCGAAGGCGCAATGAAAGTTGTCGCTGGTTCCGCTCGCTCAATGGGTGTAGAAGTCACCGACTAATTTACACCTGTTCATCCAAAATTACTCCCTGCCGTGGGAGTAATTTTATTGTGGTATAATCATCTGGTGATCACCAAAAACTTACTTGATACCACCGTTATCGAGGCGCTGCGAGCCGACAAACTCGTCGTCACGCCGACTGACACCATTTATGGCCTGCTCGCTCGAGCTGATAGCCCGAGAGCGGTTGATGAGCTGTACCGCGTACGCCAGCGCGACCGTACTAAATCCTGTATCGTCCTACTTGGCAGCGTCAACGATATCTCTGAACTCACCGCTGATCAGCGACGTACCTACCAGCAGCTATACCGCGAACGCCCAACCACTATTGTCGCCAGGGTCAGCCCCGACGTTATGCCGCACCTGGTACGCACTAATGCAACCTTGGCATTTCGCGTCGTGCCATCAGGGACGGCATTATCCGAGCTGATTCAACTGGTCGGCCCGCTACTCGCACCGAGTGCTAACCCCGCGGGGCAGCCACCAGCCGCCACAATCAACGAGGCGATCGCGTATTTTGGCGATGAGGTGGCTGTCTACGTCGACGGCGGGGAAATCAAGGGGGCAATACCTTCACGAATCATCAAATTTACTGACGACGGGCAGCTGGTTACCTTGCGGCAATAATTTCCACTACAGCCGACCAGGCGCCTGACGTCTTATCTCGTAACCTATGAACTACGACTGCTTGAACGGCCGCACTAGCTCTAGCTCCGGCCGCATCTCGGCGATGCGCATCAGCTCGTTGTACTTGGCGATACGTTCTGAACGTGACATCGAGCCGGTCTTGATCTGACCCGTACCGAGTCCGACCGCCAGATGAGCAATTGTCACGTCCTCGGTCTCACCCGAGCGGTGGCTCATCACTGTATTCCAGCCAGCCTTTTTCGCCATCATCACCGCCTGAATGGTCTCGCTCAGTGTGCCAATTTGATTTGGCTTGATCAAGATTGCATTGCCGGCCTTTTCAGCGATCGCCCGGTCTAGCCGCGTCACATTCGTCACCAACAAATCATCACCAACCAACTGCGTCGTCGAGCCAAGCTCCGTCGTCAGCGTCTGCCAGTCGTGCCAAGCTTCCTCATCCAGTCCATCCTCGATCGACACCACCGGATATTCAGCCCGCAATTGCTTATACATCTTGATCATGCCATTCACGTCAAGCGTGCGATGCTCCGTCTCCAGCCGATATTGGCCATTGCCTTCATGGAATTCACTCGAGGCTACGTCAAGCGCAAAGGCAAAATCCTGCTCCAGTTTATAGCCAGCCTGTTCAATCGCTCGCGCCAGCAACTTGACCGGCTCCATATTGCCACCGCGCACATGCGGCGCGTAGCCGCCTTCGTCACCAACAGTCGTCGGGTAGCCCTCGGCCTTGAGCACTTTCGCCAGCGCATGAAACACCTCGGCGCTCATCCGCATCGCGTCCTCGAACGTCGATGCGCCGACTGGGATGATCATGTATTCCTGAATATCAGTAGCACCAAGCGCGTGCTGCCCGCCGTTCATCACATTGATCATCGGCATCGGCAGGCTCATCGTACCGGCATTCGCCAGCTGATTGACATAGACGAAAAGCTCAATACCCTTAGACTCAGCCGCCGCCTTGGCAACTGCTAGGCTGACCGCTAGGATGGCGTTCGCTCCAAGCCGCCCCTTATTCAGCGTGCCGTCCAGCTGTCGCATCCGCTCATCAACCCGATGTTGCGCAAATGGATCCATGCCACGCAGCGCTCGTGCGATCTCGGTATTGACATGCTCGACCGCCCGTAGGACGCCTTTGCCGCCATACGCCAAGTCACCATCGCGCAGCTCGACCGCCTCGTGCGAACCAGTGCTGGCGCCCGACGGCACCGCCGCCCGCCCGAACGAGCCATCGCTCAGCCGAACATCAGCCTCCACCGTTGGATTACCCCGAGAATCTAAAATTTGTCGTGCGTGAATGTCTGTGATTGTGATATTGTTCATACCTGCTATTGTAGCAGAGACGAAAGAGCAGGGGCAAGCGGGTTACGACCTTCGCCTCACTCGTACAGGCTCTATGTTTCCCTCTCCGCTACTTTGCCAAGGCAGTGCAGCGCTATCACACACCGTCACCTCTACTAAGCGACCCGTCTTTGCCCGAAATCGAGCTGTCGTTGGCCCGGGACACTTCTCGGCCACTGCAGTACATAATTTCTAGACTCATCAATCTCATCAAAACAGCCCGCTACCTGACTACGTAGATCTTTATTAAGTTCCTCTAGTACCTCGGGGTCCAGATCTGCGACATCAACCTGCACGCCGTCACCTCGAAAAGGTTGAATATTTGGATTATTGCTCAGTCCCTTCAGGGCTAACTTTGCAGCCTCCTTGGCAGCCTGCCGTCTATTCTCTACATTCTCGCAAGCCGGACCGGCAATCGGACAGTCCTTGCATCTACCTAAAAATTCCGCCTAATCCATAATTACATAATTGTACCGCTACATTGCAAATATGTCAAATTACTTGCAGAATAACGTGCTACCATCTATACTTGTGGTTAATTATGGGAGAAAGACGTTATCATTCACCAATAGCCGACGGGCTGTCTGTGCTAAGTAGCCTAAACTTTCAGCGAGGAGTTAGTGAGGCAAATCATGCGTTCGCTGTCACGATAGAAATAGCGAAAAGGGGAGAGCACCTCCCGCCGGATAGGAATCCCGAAAACATAATCAAACAGCACATCATTCCGCACATCCCGGACGACTACATCGGCTCGCCAGTGACTATCACGAATGTTACTGAAGGCAATGGACTAGCTGTTTATCAACTGAGAGGAAAACTCCTGCCACCAGAGGCTAAAATATTTACAGTCAATAAGCGCTCACAAACACTGGCAGCGCTGGCTATTCGTTCCTGGGAAGGTATGCATCATTTTCCGCTCTCCCAAGAAACAGCCGGCAATATTCTCCAATTTGATGTTCATCTACCAGCTGATTTGCTAGCGAATTATTTTTCGACTCAAGCCACAAATCCCGAGATATACGAGACAATACTCGACATAGAAAATGCCGCCAAATATACTACCTCACCCGCTGACCGTGCTGCGATAATCGCTTGGGGTGTACAAACATTGACTCAGCAATTGGGCGAAGATTTCTGTAAGGGTGGGTCGTTTTCCGGTGAAGGGTCTACATTTACAGGGGAGGGGGTTAGACTTCCATATAGTAAATTTAACGACATGAGATCCGCCGGCTTTAGTATAATTACCGACCACACTAATGACGAGCCAGCTCCGCGGGTTGCTCTTTCGCTGGACGATGGCGATAGCACTATTTATGTTATCCCAGACCGTCGTTTCCTCTCGAAGTTAATGCGCCATAATATCAGTGATAGAAAAGAAGGTCTTGTAGCATAACCCTCGGT
>CAUVPF010000037.1:0-7535 GCA_963553645.1 uncultured Candidatus Saccharibacteria bacterium
ATGATACAATGGTAAGTAATCAAGTCGCTCATTGCTTGATGGATTTAGTTAACCGATTACTCAAAATATAGATGAATAAAGATGTTATTTACATTGACGTCGAAGATGATATCACCGCTATTGTTGGTAAGATAAAGGCGTCAAAGGAGCGGATTATTGCGCTGGTGCCACCAAAGCGAGTTGGTGTGCTGCGTAGTGCGGTTAATATGCGACTTATCGCTCGGACGGCCGCGTCGGTTGATAAGCGAGTCGTGCTGATTACCGGTGATACAATTCTGTCTGGCTTAGCGGCGGCGGCCAAAATTCCAGTGGCCAAGACGCTCCAGAGTAAGCCAGAAATGGCCGAGGTGCCGGTGCTAAAAGTGGACGATGAAAATGATGTCATCGATGGGCGCGAGCTACCGATTGGTGAATTAGAAAAGAGCACGCAATCTATCAATGAGACAGATAAAGCAATTGATTCGGCCATCACTGTCTCGTCCGCTCTGCAAGATAGTGAGACCTGAAAGCCAGCGGACAAAGCTGATAAAAATAATATAGCGCCAAAAGTTCCGAACTTTAATCTATTTCGTAAAAAATTCCTACTGATCGGTGGTGCCGCGCTACTGCTCATCGGGTTTTTGATATGGGCAATTTGGTTTGCGCCACACGCGCGAGTAATTATTACGGCCAAGACGACAACGGTGACGGTAAATAAGAAAGTGACACTCAGGACTGACGGGGTAACTGATCCAGCCGCTGATATGATCAAGGCCCGCCGACAGGAGCAAAAAGTAGAGCTGTCCGTTGAGTTTTCAGCGACCGGAAAGAAGAAAGTTGGTGAGCGTGCCAAGGGTAAATTACGTATCGCAACTGACTCGATCAGCCTGCTCGATAAGACTGTTCCGGCCGGTACCTCGATTCGTACGAGTGGTGGGATGACCTTTACGACCGATAGCGCAGTGACGTTTAGTCGCTCTAACGCTTCGGGTTCAACCGTCATGGTGACGGCTGCGAATATCGGGGCGGAATACAACGGTGAAAGTGGCTCGGTTTCAGGGATGCCATCAGGGGTTAGCGCTGCCCTTGTCGGTGAAACATCAGGCGGTAGCAGCCGCGAGGTGACGGTGGTTAGTAGCGACGATGTTAAGCGTGCCGGCGATTTATTGAACGAAAAAAAGGCCGATTCTCTCCGTGCCAAGGTCGAGCAATCATTCGGCGGGTCAACTGTCACCATCAAAGAAAGCTACCAAGAGCAGCGTAGCACACCAGCTCCAAGCGTCGCCATTGACGGCGAAGCGGCCAGTGCAGTGACGCTCAAAACAGTGGTGACCGCCTCGATGGTTGGTATCGAAAAATCAGAGTTAAGCACCTACCTCAAGGCGACCGCCAACAAGGAACTAGAGGGCAAGCAGTCGCAAAAAATCTACAAAGATGGTGTTGATAGCGCGAAGTTCGCACAGTTCAGCGGTCAAGGCGGCAACTTCATTACTCACATCACCGCCAATGCCGTCGTCGGTCCAACCATTGATGAAGAAAAGGTCAAGGAGCAGTCGCGCGGTAAAAGTTATGGCGACATCCAGTCGGCGCTTGAAGCTATCAAAGGTATCGAAAATGTTGATGTGAAATTCTCTCCGTTCTGGGTGCGCACCGTGCCAAATGATACCAAACGAATAAATATCGAATTCAAGCTCAATGAAAGCTAAGAACTTCCTAGCGCTAGATGTGGGCGAGAAACGGATTGGTTTAGCGATGGCCGATTCACAGGTGCGGATCGCGGTACCGTTTGGCTGGGTGGCTAATGATGAGCGGGTCATGGAGGAGTTGGCAGAGATTATGCTGCGGCACGATATCTCGCTGGTGGTGGTCGGCTATCCGCGCAATCAATCAGGTGAACCGACACAACAGACGGAGTTTGTGGTTGATTTTGTCAGACGCCTGGGTCAGCTAGACATTGATGCTGAGATTGCTTATCAGGATGAGTCGCTAACTAGTGTTCAGGCCGAACAGCGCCTGGCTGGCAAGATCAAAGATAAAGGCGACATCGATGCTGAGGCGGCGAGTATCATACTACAAGATTATTTGGAGGTGCACGGATGAAGAAATTGAAGATCAAAAAACGGCGGTTGTGGCTCATTATCGTATCGGCGGTTGTCGCGGTAGTGGGCATGGTGCTGCTTGGCAGTGTCATTTGGTACAAGCAAATGCTTCGCCCGGTCGATGCAGCAGCGCGGCAAAAAATTAGTGTCGAGATCGCCAGTGGCGACACAGCGCAAGTCATCGCCAAAAAACTTGAAGATAAAAAGATTATTCGTAGTGCCTTCGCCATGACGATTTACCTCAAATTAAACAACGTTACTGGCACGTTCAATAAAGGCGTGTATAGTTTTACACAAGATCAGGACGTAGCATCAGTGCTTGATCATCTACTCAGCGGCAAACCAGACCGGCGTTCGGTGCTGTTTTATCCGGGGGCGACATTGCGCGACAAGACCTCGACGCCCGCCACTCAAAAGACTGATGTTGCTAGCGCTCTCAAGCGGGCTGGCTACAGCGATGAGCAAATTACAGCCGCCTTTGCTGCTACTTATACCGGTGCAGTGCTGAAGAGCAAGCCAGCGACCGCCGATCTCGAGGGCTATATCTATGGTGATACGTATTTTTTGCCGTCAGACGCGACCGCCCAACAGGCCTTGCAGCGGGCCATCAGTGAGCTAGACCGGGTGGTGGCTGAGAATAATCTCGAAAAGAAATTTGCAGCTCGAGGACTGTCGCTGTATCAAGGGTTGACGCTGGCTTCGATTGTTCAGCGCGAGTCAATTGGCTGCCCGGGTAAAGCGACCTGTGAGGACATGCGGCGGATCGCCAGTGTGTTTTATAACCGCCTGAAAAAGGATATACCGCTCGGGTCAGACGTGACATATCATTATGCCGCCGATAAGGCTGGCGTTGCCCGCTCGCACACGCTTAAATCACCATATAATACGCGCATTCACAAGGGGCTGCCGCCTGGGCCAATTGCTGCGCCTGGTCTCGCGGCACTGAATGCTGTGGCTGATCCGGCCCAGGAGGATTACCTTTATTTCTTGAGCGGCGACGATAACGTAACTTATTTCGCCAAGACTGAGGCCGAGCACAAGGCGAATATTACCGCCCACTGTGCCAAAAAGTGCCAATTGCCATAGTTGCCCTCGGTAAATCGCCTATGCTATACTAGGAGCACAGTTAATTCCAAGGAGGGGCAGTATGTCAACGATAGATCAGCAATTTGTAGAATACGTAGTAAAGGCGCTGGTTGGACATCCAGAAGATGTCGTCGTCGAGCGTTTGATTGACGAAAAGGGAGTGTTACTCACGCTGACGGTCAACCCCGAGGATCTCGGTCGGGTCATCGGCAAGCGTGGCGGGACAGCGCAAAGTCTGCGGACGCTGCTCAGGGCACTGGGGACGAAAAATGATGCGCGCTACAACCTTAAAATTGTCAATAATGACGGCTTTACGAGTGCCAAGCAAGCTACGACTGCCACTTCAGATGATGATTCTGTGGACAACTCAACAGATGAAACTGTGGAAAATAGCTCTTCTTATGCAGAAAATGCTCGAAAAGAGCTTGCAGAACTGGATGATCTTGATATATAATCATAACTAGTTCAAGCACAGACAATATGCGAGAACAGCTCTATGCGAGCAATGGGTAACCATTGAGAGCCTTATTTGTGCTAAAAAACCGCCTAGCTAAAGGGCGGTTTTTTGGTGGTTTTTATGTGGGCGCGGTATAATGAAGGATATGCGAAATTTTCAAGTCATTACCCTGTTCCCCGAGATGTTTTCTGGAGTCTTTGGAAATTCAATGATGTGGAAGGCGCAAAAGGATGGTATCGTTTTGCTCGAGACGGTGGATTTGCGTGAGTTCGGTCTGGGGCCGCGCCGGCAAGTCGATGATACGCCATATGGCGGTGGCGACGGGATGCTACTGATGATCGAGCCACTGTGGCGGGCGGTGGAATTTGCCAGGTCGCGTGATGGGAGTGCGAAGGTTGTCCTGATGAGCCCGCGCGGTCGGCGCTGGCGGCAGGCGATGGCGCGCACGGCTGCGGACGATGGCCGGGGGCTCATTATCATCTGTGGGCGCTACGAGGGCGTTGACGAGCGCATTATGGAATTAGTAGATGAACAATGGAGTATCGGTGACTTTGTGCTGACTGGTGGTGAGCTGCCGGCAATGACCATTATTGACTCAATCGTGCGGCTACTGCCAGGTGTGCTGGGCGGCGAAACGTCGGCAGAGATCGAGAGCTTCTCAGACGGCGAGACACTCGAATACCCGCAGTACACTCGGCCAGAGGTATTTAATGGCCTGCGAGTACCAGAAGTTTTGCTAAGTGGACACCACGGCAAGATCGCCGAGTGGCGCGAGCAGCAGTCGCAAAAAGCGGAAACTGAGTGACGAGATAACCTTATCCAACAACGGAAAATACCGCTACATATTTGTAACGGTATTTTGTTGTGGTGGATGTCGTAGAGCGAAAGAAACGTCAGTAGTGTTTGTTTTTGTATCGTTCGCTTGTTGTTACTGTACGTTTTTTTAAGAAAAAAAGCAAGCGCTTTGGTAAATAATACAACAAGCTTGAGCTTTTTAGGGCGGGTCGGTATACTATATCTATGAAGAAAACATCAACCCAACGACCAATATCAGTCGTGCACATTGTACGGTTAATCGTTGCTGGATACATCCTCGTCATCGTCTTGAGCCAGCTATTTTCGTTTGATAAGTTCCCAGCAATGCTAGCTGGACTGCCGGGCGTGATGGCGACAGTGTGCGCCATCGTTCTCGTCGTCGCAGAGGTTGGGGCGCTACCATTCCTACTTGCCATGGACGTGTCGGCTAGACTGAGAAAAGTAAGTGCCGTAATGGGCGTCGTGGCGCTACTGCTATTGACATTACTGGAGGGTGTGGCATTTTGTCACGGAGTGTCAATGATATTTGGGGCGACATTTGACCTACCGGGTGGCAGCTGGTCGCTCCTGTTCCTGGCTGGTGTGTGGATTTTGGCGATATGGGCAAGTGGTTTCGGCCAGGGTGCGACAACTACGGTAAAATCTCAAGAAAGGCCAGCCTCCCATAAAGATCATGCCAAGCCAAAGCGCAAGAAAAAAGATTGACAAAACGTCAATCCTTTTTCTTGGCTGGGGATGAGGGATTCGAACCCCCGAATGCCGGGACCAGAACCCGGTGCCTTACCACTTGGCGAATCCCCAATGCATGTCTGATTATACTACGGATGATGAAGTGGCGCAAGCCAGCAAGCTGACTTTTCAGGGTTTGACGCGAGCGCCCAGCAGGGTATAATGGGGCTTATGGATATCTCATGGATTGTGAAAATTATTGCCGATGGACTGGTGATCCCGGTGGTACTGATCGGGGCGTACACGCTCATCCGACATGTACCGCGAGACCAACGGTATCAAGTGTATGCACGGGTGCTGATGGCGGGGCTGACGGCGTTTGTGGCGGCGAAGATTATTGGGTTACTATATCAGCCATCAGGCCTCCGTCCGTTCGAGCTGGCGGGTGTGAGTGCCGGTGCTTCGTTTTTGGATAATCCGGGTTTCCCGTCTGATCACGCCCTGTTTACTATGGCCATCACGCTGGCGGTGTGGTTTGGTGCAAGGTGTAAAGGATGGGCCATGGCCTGTTTGGTAATGACGCTACTAGTCGGTATAGGTCGTGTGGTGGCGTTGGTGCATACGCCGCTTGATGTGGCCGGTGGGCTCATTATTGCCTGGGCGGGCATATTCTGGTACGTACCATTGCGGCAGGCGTCACGCACTGCAAAATAGGGTTGAGATTTTATCAAATTATTGGTATAGTTGTATCTATTGTGAAGTGGTTTAAGAAAGTTTTTCACGAGGAAGAATCAGACTATATGTTTCCTGTGACACCAGCGGTATTCTGGCGAGTCGTCGTCAGTGGTGCGGTTGGCGGTGTCGTGACATGGCTGATTGCTTTGGCGCTTAATCATTTTATCTTAAAGCAGATTATGTGCGGCCCGACCGCCGACCCATCAATGTGCGCGAGTAGTGGGCAGACTGGTGCTTACATTGCGCTGGTATTAGTTAGCGTTATGCTCGTGGCAATTATTGCGCTCAATCGAGTCAGGCGGCCGCTGCTCGTGGTGCTCGCGGCGGTTGGTGCACTGTGGGGTGTTGGCGTCTCGGCTACCGATACATGGTGGTTGTCGCTGATAGTGACAACCGTGGCGTTTGGCTTCGTATACGCAACCGCGATGTGGCTAAACCGGATCCGCGGCAACGTGGCAGCAATTATTTTCTTGGCTATATTTGTCCTACTGGCGCGAGTTGTCTTGTCTCTGTAATCCCTGTACACTAAGAGTATGGAAATCATTATCATTATTCTCTTAGGTATTATCGTTATGGGTTTGGGTACGACGTTGTTCGTACTGCAGTCAAAGTTAAGTGAGTTGAAAAATCAATCATCGGTCGACCTTATCAAAACCGACGTGGTGGAGCTGGGGCGGACCATCGCCAAGCTAAATGAATCAGTCAGCGACAAATTAGAGCGTAGCAACGCTCAGGTGCAAACCTCGGTACAAAAGCAATTGTCAGAAAGTGCTAAGTTGGTGGCGGACGTAACACAGCGGCTGGCCAAGCTAGACGAAACGAACAAACGGGTGGTCGACGTGGCGACTGACCTGAAAACTCTGCAGAACGTCTTGCAAAATCCTAAACAGCGCGGCGTGTTTGGCGAATTTTATTTGGAAAGCGTACTAGATAACGTGCTGCCAGCCAAGCAGTTCCAGATGCAATACCGTTTCAAGGATGGCGAGATTGTTGATGCGGTGATTTTTCTGGACAAGGGGCAGATGTTGCCGGTGGACAGTAAGTTTAGCTTAGAAAATTATAACCGGATGATTAACGCCGAGACCAAGGCTGAGCGCGAGCTGTGGCTGAATAAGGTGAAGGCTGACCTGAAAGGGCGCATTGATGAAACCAGCAAGTATATTCGCCCGCGTGAGAATACCATGGATTTTGCCTTTATGTTTATTCCCAGTGAGTCGCTGTATTATGACCTGCTCATCAACAATGTCGGTGCGGGCGGTTCGAGCCGCGATCTTATTGAATATGCCTTTCGTGACAAACGCGTGATCATCGTCAGCCCGACCAGCTTTTTGGCATATTTGCAGACGGTGCTGCAGGGTCTGAGGAGTCTACAAATTGAAGAGCAGGCCAAGGACATCCAGGTGCGTGTCGGCCAGCTGGGCGTGCATATCAAAAAGTTTGACGAGCTGATGACTAAGATGGGCAAGAGCCTCAGCACGACTGTCGGGCATTATAATAATTCGTATAAAGAGCTGGGCAAGATTGATAAAGACGTAGTGCGGATCGCTGGCGGCGATCATCAAGCGCAGCCAGAGTTAATCGACCGACCGGCGCAGGAAGAATAAATATTGCTTACTAAGTGTAAAATAAAAATCCTCCGCTTAAAACGGAGGATTTATTAGTGTGAAAGCGTCTTACTCTTCGTCTTTATTGCG
>CAUVPF010000038.1:0-7528 GCA_963553645.1 uncultured Candidatus Saccharibacteria bacterium
ATGAGAACTATTTTTATGGTGGGTGATAGGTTCTTTACAAATAATATCATAGCGCTGGATTCGGGTTATCGTTTCTACCCCCTGCCCCTCCAAGCAGTTTTTGCATCAATGAGACAAACTCATTGTCTCGGTTATTTTTTTCTCCGGCTGTTCTACCCTTCGGGAATCCCCTGTCGATATGTAGATGTGACGCTCCACCCATTCCGCATGCCACGCTACCAACTACTCCCATAACCTGCCCCGCCTTAAAGCGGGTGCCCTGTGCGGCTTTGATGGTGGTGTGGCCATACCAATAATACCAACCATCGTCTCCCTTGAACTGGATTGATTTGCATTCGGGATCTGAGGCGGCGGCTCCTATAGTGTAGGGTTTGGTTGAGTCTATGACGCCATTGGTGATGGCAACAACTTTTGTGCCTGGCTTCGCAATGAGGTCAAAGGCTGGTGTCCCGTCATGATGACAAGGGTTTGATGACATTCGTGGTGTGCAGGTGAGATGCTTTGGGTTTCTACTGTGGCCAATAATTGGTAAGGCATATCCGTCAGCATTAGCACCTACGTTCTCACTGGTGCCATCTTCACACGTTTCTGCAGTTGAGCCACCACCCCCGTTAACACCAGCCAGTTTCGCTTCGATGGTTGCTGCGTGGGCCATGCGCCTAGCTATCTCTACTGCACAATGACCCGGTAGACATGGAATCTCGAATCTTTCTAGGAAAATTGTAACGGCCTCAGCGAGAGTAGAGCTTGTCTTGATGGGGTCAAGGACAGTGCTTTTGTAGGGTTTTTTACTGTCATTGAGCTCGTCCCATAAATAATTAACCTGTGCTACAAAATCCTTCTCGGTCATACCGTTCTTTTTGGCAAATTCCTGAAGGCCTGTACGTCTACCCCCGAGCCACTGAGCGATACCATATGCTCCGATGTTGTTCTGTAGGTCTGGCTTTAGGTCGAGTGTTCCCCCGCCGGATTCTTGCATGAGGTTAGCAACGATACCAAGGGCTTGATTGCGTGACAACCCCTTGTTAAGCAAAAACTTAAACACACGCTCACCAGTACTTGATCCATCAGGGACAGACATTGGGATGTTTGTATTCTGTGATGTCGTCACCGGCTGGCCGTCAAGCGGGGTCACTGGTGTGTCATCACTAACTAATTGCACCTTGGCAACTCCCGTACCGGCCCTAAAATCAAGCAGTTTTGCTGTCTCATACCATAGATCAACGGCACGCACCTTGCCCTCGACATTACCACCCCCCGTGCCGACATCGCCCTTCTCCATAACGATAGTCTTGCCGCCGTAGGTTATTTTTAGCTTAGCTTTTGGTTTAAGCCCACCCTTCCAGGCATGATTAGTTGGGGTGCGCATATTTTCAGGTGCCCTGAGAACATCAGTAAGTGCTCTAAAATCCGCGCTTCTTGCGTTACTCAGCTCGGCGAACACCGTACGCCCATTTAGCTTTCCGGTCAGTGAGTTACCGTTGTCATCCCCGGGGTTACGCTTAAGGTTTTTACCATCCCATGTCCCACCGTAAATAGAGACGCCTACTTCTACCTCATCACCAATAGTTGTATAGCCTTGACTATTGGACTGCCCGGGCTCACATTGACTATCTTTCTTGCTGAGGAAATATATGGAATTATTCATATAAGACCTTTCGTCAAGCGCCGATACTGGTGACACCGAGCTTGTCAAAATGAGACAGGTTATACATAAAAAGATACTAAGTCGATATAGGTATTGTTTGAGGCTTGCCTTGTTATATTTCTTCATAGATCACCACCTAATAACACTTATAATTATTTGGTGCTTCTTTTGGTAATACATCCATCGGGTTAAAGGAATTCTTGAGTGATCCATATGATGGATGGTCGTCTGAACGTGATACCACCATATGTAGATGAACTTTTGTTGAACCCACAACGCTAACATTACCGGTTAAGCCCCCGACACCGACCACTTGGCCTGCCTTAACAGATTGACCTGCGGACACACTATAACTCGTCAGGTGCTGGTAGGTGTAGTAGATACCCTCGGGGGTTTTTATACGGACGGCATTACCTCCTGCACCATAGTTTTTTGCCCAAACAACCTCACCATCGTGTGCCGCATAAACATTTTGTACGATAGTAGAGTTCATATCCATCCCCGCGTGTACACCTAGCGATCCAACCTTCCTCCCCCAGCATGGTCCTGGGTCAACTTTTTGATTCATTGGCCACACCCAACCGTCACGGCTTGGCGCGCCACTGAGGTTACTGCTGCCATCAGACCCTGATTGTCCTGATGACTGCTCGTCTTTTTTGTTGCCGGCCTCTTCTATATAGAGGTCACTTTCCTTATCATCGGCCGCCGTTGCTAGTAGTCCGCCGACAACCTTTTCGAGGGCGCACGGGTCAGTTTTTTTGTAGGTGTGGAGCAGTTCTCCGTCTTCAAGACTGAGACTATCCTCCCTAGCCTTGGCACTAGCGGCACAGTACTCTTGGGTGTAGGTGCCCGGGTCGGCGCTGAAGGTTGAACTATCAGCATAGCCGTAATTTGGAATACCGAAGGCTTTGAGGGTGTAGATATCTGCTGTACCAGCGCTTGCCTTTTTTGTAGCCCTACTCAATATAGTTGAAGGGGTATTAAGGAGGAATTGTAGTGCTGATGTACCATTGGTTGGTATTTTCGCAAGCAGCTGATTGGCTATAGAACCCTGAAGTGATGGGCTAAATAATTTTGCCAGCATTGGCTGTGCATCAAACTCCTCTTTTTCCTGGCGATTTTTATACTGGACAATTGACGCTAGCTGCTGATCCGACAGGACGGCTCCACCGGCGCCATCAGTTTTACCAGAGGGGTTATCTTTGTTTTGGCCATGTTCCATAGACTCGTTACTGGTTGAATGTAGGGCGGCGGCAAGCGCCTCATAGTTTGATGTACCTGACGCTCCAACCCCGAGTGATGGAACCGGAATCATCTGACTGATTAGCCACTCGACAATCTGTTGGAGCTTTTCTACACCAAAACTAACACCGGGAAGATTTTTAACAAGATCCCAAAGAGGGCCCATTATTGTTGAGGTAATGTCGTCCAGTGCCTTGAATGCCTGTCCAATGGAGCCGTTCCAAAAACCAGCAACTGAGGCCAGCCCCCTCCACCAGGAATTATTTTTTATCGTTGTAAAATCACGAACCATTTTATTCTCGGGGCAGATGGACTCACCCGGTGGAAGCTTAGTATCTACTTCCTCGCCAGCCTCATTTGTACATTTTCTGGTAATGCCCGATGATAGGCCAGCAAGCATTGGTGAGGCTGTCTCTGTCGATGGAAGTTGAAACAGCTGAAACAGTGGTGACCTTTCTGCTCCGTCAAACATTTTACTTGCGACTGCAAGAATGTTCATATCTGCGCTACCGTCCTTGATCTGATCGGCTGCTACTATTGGGCTGGAGTCTTCATTAAAAGCGAATGCCATAACTGCTTGTGTCATGGCGTCATGAAATATAGCTTCAAGCACCCTCCCGTCAATCGCACCAACTGCCCGAAACACCATATCAATCCAACCAACAACAGCAATTGGTCCCAACACCTTCTTAATGAGCTCTTTCGAGATAACCTTTCCGAGTGAGCTGTCTGCCTCACCATTGATAACACTTTTTGCGGACTCGAGTGACGCCTTGCTACCCTGTGCCTTTTTCAATTCTGCTTCGGCTCGTTTGCGCTCATCTGAGCCTTCTTTTGATGAGTTGACAGCATCCTCGGCATCTTTTATCCGCTTATCAACATCAAAATCGAGCTTATCAAGCAGTTGTTTACAGGTTGCGACATTTGCTCCCTGAAGACAGCCAATATAGGCGGCCATCCTTGTTGATATTCTGCCGACAAGACCCTTAATGATTGATGCCTTGATCTTTGCGGATACTTCGGTCAGGTTTTTGGCTGTTTTTTCGGGAATGATATTGAAGCGCTTGATACCGTATTTACGCATGAGAATTCTTTTTGATATAAAGCGTAGGACGTAGTTTTTACCATGGGCCTGCCTGACCATACCATTAACAAAGCGCCTCGCTTCTTTATGCCCGCTTAATTCCTTTGATACGCTACGCGTGAGAGAATTGACGTCCTTACCAATGTTTTCTAGCGACACCGTGAAACTAGTGGCCTTACCCCCCAAGCTTGATTTACCGGTTGCATTGAGGGTTGCTTTAATTTTTCTTCCTTCTCGCTCGAATTTTGCATCCAACTTCTTAGTGAACCAGTTAGAATATTTGGTTGATCCGAGGTTACACAGTAGGCCACCACCAGCGCAAAAGACCAGGTTCTTATCGCCCGGATATGCCTCCTTCATGATTTGCATAGACAACCAGCGTGTGACAATATATTCAAATCGCTGCTCAATAGCGTGCTCGGGTACCTTAGTCACTTTACCGACTATAGGCTCTATAAGGGAGCTAAGCTTAAATAGGTTAACGGTAAATGGTGCGGCTATACCAAATGCTCCGATGATAAACACGACGGCAATAGAGGCGGTCTTGTTTTTTTTGATTTTTTTCATAAGAGCGCCGCTTTTAGTGGATGGCTTGTTTTCTTGTTGAGGTTGAGCGTCGGGATAATTAAACTCATTCTCCAAATCGGCTACTGTTTGGGCGGCACTGGTGCTGGCTTCTTGTTTTTTCTGCTTATCAAACTGACTGTTGTCGAGGTCAAAGCCATCGTCCCTTAGCCCCGCTTCTATCTGGTCAAGCTCTGCTTGCTCACCAGCATTTAGTCGCTCCGATGAATCACTACGTAGCTCAAACGGATTTGCCCGCCCATCAGCATCGGGATCGGTCGTGGTGTCAAATTGTGGCGGTCTTGTTTTTGTTGCCATACATCTCCAATTATACTACACTGCCCCGTACCCGCCGAGCGGTGTTTCTGATGGTAGTTGATGTCGAGAGATCGGCGAGGTGTTGATGAGTTCGTATTCGGTATCGCTGGCCTGAATCTGGATGTGAACGTGGTTTTGTCCGGCGAAGAATAACCCCTGCCCCACGGGGAAATTAGCGAGGCGTTTTTGCTCTTCCTCGGTTAGCTTAAAGACGCTTGAAAGGACGTCAACGGCGCTGGTTGACTGCTTGAGTAGTAGCTGCATCGACGAGTTGGCGACAATGGCCCGGCCCATCTTGCTGCCCATAAAGTCCTCGACGTCCTGGGTGATGGTCGTGAGGCCGAGCTGATATTTGCGGGCGCGCTTGGCGAGAGAAAACAGGAAGTTGGCCGAGTCGTCGTAGCGCATCAGCTGCCACGCCTCATCGACGATGAGCATGCGCCGTTTCTGGTCGGTGCGTGTAATATTCCAAATGTGATTGAGCACAATATACATGGCGATCGGCCGCAGCTCGTCTTCAAGGTCGCGGATATTAAAGACCACCATGGTGTTATTGATATCGATGTTTGACTGCTGACTAAAAATACCAGCGAAAGTACCCGAGGTAAATTTGCGGAGCCGTTGGGCGAGGCTTGGCCCGGTGCCGCCCATATGAAGCAGCGTATCGTAGAGGTCGGCGATAGTTGGCGGCGTCGAATGGTGTGTCAACGGATCAGCGGTGATGCCGACGCGAGCGTAGGTGTCGATCAGTGCTTGGTCAATGTCAGCCTCCTCGGCGGCTGTCAGCCCAGCGATAATCTGTCCGCCCGCTGTCGTCTGTGAGCCGCCTAGCATCTGTCGCAACAACCCATGCAGCGTCACCAAGTTCGCCCTCAGTGCATCGTCCGCCTCATCGGTATCAATCACTCGCGGCAGATCAAACGGATTGATGCGGGTGTCGCTGTTGAGGCTCAGTCGAATGTAGCTGCCGCCGACGGCGTCGGACAATTTTTGATATTCGTTTTCTGGGTCGATAATCACGATGTCTGAGCCGAGCATCATGCTGCGCAGCGCTTCTAGCTTCACCGTAAACGACTTACCGGCACCAGATTTAGCGAACACCACCATGTTGGCATTCTCGAGAGAAAAGCGATCAAAAATCACTAGGCCGTTATTGTGCATATTGATACCATATAACACACCCTTGCCGTCGGTTAGATCGGCCGAGGTAAACGGAAAGCTGGTAGAAATGGCACCGGTATTCATATTGCGGCGAACCTGAAGCTGGTCGGTCAGCTGCGGAATGGTGCTATTGAGGCCCTGCTCTTGTTGGGCCGAGGCAACCTTAGAGAATACTAGCTGCTGGCCAAAAATTGTCTCGATCTTGTGCTGGATAAAGTTGAGTTCATCAATGCTGTCGGCATAAATCGTGATGTAAAGGCCAAAGCGGAAGAACTTTTCCGAGCCGATCTGTAGCTGATTGCGCAGTTCCTCGGCGTCCTGCAGAGCGGCTTCCATCGCTGGGTCGCGCACCTTGCCCTTCTCGGAATTGATGCTGAGGCTGGCCTCGAGCTGGGTCACTTTCTTGCGCAGGTTGTTGAGCACCACCTGGGTATCAACCGGGTAAATGAACATACTGATATCCAGCACCTCATCGATATTAATCACCGAACTGAGCCAACCGGTGTATAGCTCGCGCGGATAGCCGTAGACGTACATGGTGCGGCCGTATTTTGAGCCGAGGCGGAAGTGGTCAGACTTGAGCTCGAGGCTGCTTGGAGCGATAAAGTCGCGCAGGGTTCTCACGCCGGTGAGAAAGGCTTGCTCGACCTCAGCTTGCTCGCGGGCCCGTTGCTGAGCGGCGATATCAATAGCGTCTAACTTCTTTTTTCTAGCCATGTAGCGTTCCTCCATATCCATGTGGTGATTCGCCCTGCCCCTTGCGGACATAAGTCGTTGCTAGCTCATCGGCGCCAACGCTCAATGGTTGTTGCGGTGCCACGTCAGGGTTGTATGAACTATAGAATAATTCACCCAGCTGCTTGGTGTTAAGTTGCGAACTCTTCACGCCCATCTGAAACAGCCCGCTCATTACCGAATCAACTCGGTTCTTAATTTCATCCTTGGCCTTTTCGTAGGCGGTCTGCTCGATCTTGGTGACGACATTGTCTTTCTTGCCGCCAAAAAAGCTATCGAACAGACCCTTGGCCTGCTGCTTGATAACCTGCATATCGCCGCTCTGATAATACGGTACCACGATGTAAAAATCCTTGTCCATGATGTTGGCTTCTTGGGCGAGGACGTCGATAAAATTGATATAGTCGTCCATCAACACGTTAAGGAGCATATTGTCTTGGTTGCGGCGAATATCAACGAGGCGATCAATATACGGTCCGATATCAACGCGCCGTGAGCGAATGAGTACTTGAACCGGAAAATAGAGTGAATTAAGAAAGTTTTGATAACTAAACTCAACTCCTTCGCGCTCGCGACCGCTCATCAGATCAAAGTTGATTGACTGACACTGAACGACCGCCCGAAAGCTGCCATCATTCATGATGATCATATTTTCGCGCATCTCAGAAAATAGCAGCGTGTTCTGGGTGCTGGTTGGGCCTTTTTGCTGAGGTTTTGCTTGAGGAGTTGGCTGCTGGGGGGCCTGTTGTGGCTGAGTGGGTTCGGGTGCGGGTGGT
>CAUVPF010000039.1:0-7492 GCA_963553645.1 uncultured Candidatus Saccharibacteria bacterium
AGCGAAGTCGGTGATGAAACTGCTGCCAGTGATTGATACGATTGAGCGAGCGATTATTAACGCACCGGAGGAACTAGCGGATAACGCCTGGGCTAAAGGGGTAGTTGGTCTGAGTAAACAACTCGATAAGCAGCTCAAAGAAATTGGCTTAGAAAAAATTGATGCCAAACCGGGAGCGTTGTTCAATCCTGAGCTACACCAGGCGGTGCAATTTGATGAAGAAGCAGACGGCGATAAAGAAGTGATCGCTGAGGAACTGCGAGCCGGCTATATATTGGACGGTGCGGTTATTCGCGACGCGATGGTTAAGGTGACGCGCCAATCGTCAGCGCCGGAACAGGCGGAAACCGGACCAAACGCTGCCGCACCGGTGGCATAATTAGCAACTAGTAAAAACCTGAATTAGCACTCTTGACACGGGAGTGCTAATTATTTATACTGAAATAGTTGGCACTCGTTAATAAAGAGTGCTAAAATGGATATAAGCAAAAACCAGATGTGATCGAAACAAGAAAGGGGAATCATATGGGTAAAATTATCGGAATTGACCTCGGTACAACCAACAGTGCTTTTGCGTATATGCTGGCAGGCAAACCAGAGGTTATCGCTAACGCTGAGGGTAATCGTACCACGCCGTCAGTGGTAGCGATTAACAAAAAAGGCGAACGCTTGGTCGGACAAGTGGCGCAGCGTCAGCGTGTGACTAATCCAAAGAACACAATTTATGGTGTCAAGCGCTTTATTGGCCGTAAGTTTGATGACAAAGAAGTCCAAAAAGACCGTGGCCTCATGCCGTTTAAGATCGTCAAGAAAGGTGCGGGTGTGGCCGTGGAAATGGGTGGCAAGGAATACACGCCAGAAGAGGTTTCAGCCATGATCCTCGGCAAAATCAAAGCTGATGCTGAGGCATTCCTGGGCGAAAAAGTCACCGAAGCGGTCATCACCGTGCCGGCTTACTTTGACGATTCGCAGCGCCAAGCTACCAAAGATGCTGGTAAAATCGCTGGTCTGGAAGTCAAACGCATCATCAATGAGCCAACGGCGGCAGCTCTGGCGTATGGCCTGGAAAAAGGTAAAAATGACGAAACTATCGTGGTCTTTGACCTTGGTGGTGGTACGTTTGACGTTTCCATCTTGGAGCTTGGTGATGGTGTGTTTGAGGTGAAAGCGACCAATGGTGACACCCACCTCGGTGGTGAGGACTTTGACAATGTCATCGTTAACTATTTCCTGGATGACTTTAAGTCTAAAGAAGGCATTGATCTGCATAAAGACAATGCAGCTATGCAGCGCCTGAAGGACGAAGCGGAAAAGGCCAAGAAGGAACTATCGACAGTCACTGAATATGAAGTCAATATTCCATTTATCACTGCTGATGCCGACGGTCCAAAGCACTTTGAGTTGAGCCTAACGCGGGCTAAGTTGGAAGATTTGGTGAAGGATTTGTTAGATCGCCTGGACGGCCCAGTTGAAAAGGCGCTCAAAGACGCTAAATTATCCAAATCTGATGTCAATGAAATCGTCATGGTTGGTGGTATGACCCGCATGCCAGCAGTGGTCGAGCGAGTGAAGAAGCTGTTCGGCAAAGACCCAATGCAAGGTGTCAACCCAGACGAAGTGGTAGCTGTCGGTGCAGCCATTCAGGGTGGCGTGTTGGCTGGCGATGTCAAGGATGTGCTGCTGCTGGACGTAACGCCTTTGTCTCTTGGTATTGAGACGATGGGCGGTGTGTCGACCAAGCTGATCGAGCGTAATACCACCGTGCCGACCAGCAAGAGCGAAGTGTTCTCGACTGCTGCCGATAATCAGCCGCAAGTGGAGATCCACGTCTTGCAGGGTGAGCGCGAATTCGCTAATGACAACAAGAGCTTGGGTCGCTTCGTGCTTGACGGCATCGCACCAGCACCACGCGGCGTGCCGCAGATTGAAGTGACGTTCAATATCGACGCGAATGGTATCCTCAACGTCACTGCCAAGGACAAAGGCACTGGCAAGGAGCAATCAATTACCATCCAAAACTCTGGCAACATGAGCAAGGAAGATATCGAAAAAGCCCAGAAAGAAGCCGAGCTGCACGCTGATGAGGATAAGAAAAAGCGTGAAACCGTTGACGCTAAAAACCAGCTAGAAAACGCCATCTATCAGGCAAAGAAAATGCCGGATGAGTTCAAGGATAAGATTTCTGACGACGACAAGAAGGCGATTGACGAAGCGGTCAAAGAAGCGGAAAAGCACAAAGACGCTGATGACAAAGACGAGCTGGAAGCAGCAGCCAAAGCCTTGCAGGATGCCATCATGCCGATCGGCGCCAAAATGTACCAGCAAGCTGCCGAAGACAAAAAGGCTGATGAGTCGAAGGACGACAAAAAGTCTGACAAGGACGAACCAGTTGAGGGTGAGGTGGTTGACGAGAAGTAGTCTCGGCACCAATTCATAATAAAACTACCCCCGATAGAAGGGGGTAGTTTTATATTCTCGTGGACTCAGCGCATACTATCTGTTACCGGTTAATTGTCTGCGGCTAATGTGAAAGAGCCGCACTCTCCAGCAAATCACTATACGAGCCAACCACTAAATCCGTATCTTTGATACCAAGTTCACGCATGTAGTGTGAGCATTGTTGCTCCAGCTGCTCGGCGTTTCGTTTACCGTTGGCATCGATAGCTTCAATTTCGACAAAATTCCCGAGACCCTTAACAGTGTCGATATGAAACTTGACATTGTCGATGAAGTAAATTTCGCGCTGCTTATCGACAACCACCCGTACACCGAGTGCCGCTGTTAGCACCTCGCCAATGGTCGAGTCCGGCGGGACCGGTGATAGGTTGATAGTCGATTGTTTCGGCCCATCGGTATCGGCCCGCTGATAAAAGATAAGGTTATTTTCGATCGGCCCTTGACGTAGCTTCAGGCGTCCTTCGGGTACATGAAAATATGTGTCAATTTGATGATCAGTCCCCTTAAAGTCCGCGCCATGCTCGCGTAGATAGTGGCGCACTGCCTCTTGATCGGCGCACCGGGCCTTGATCTCTGAATTGATAATTGCTGTCTGTTTCATAACACCTCCTACATTTTAAGTATACCACGGACGAGGTTAGCACTCTTGCATGTCGAGTGCTAAAAGCGTATAATAAACGCATATGAGTAAGCGCGATTATTATGAAGTATTAGGTGTATCGAAAACCGCTTCTGAGGATGAAATCAAGAAGGCTTTTCGTAAGGCAGCGGTGAAGTACCATCCCGACAAAGAGGGCGGCGATGAGGCCAAATTCAAAGAGGTTAACGAGGCATATGAAGTCCTAAAAGACAAGCAAAAGCGCCAGCGCTACGACCAGTTTGGTCATGCTGGTGTTGGCGGCGCGGCGAGTGGTGGCTTTGGCGGTAATCCGTTTGAAGGATTTGGTGGTTTTGGCGGGCAAAACGTACAGTTTGACTTTGGTGGTGATGGCGGCATGTTTGGCGATATTTTCAGTCAATTTTTCGGTGGTGGCGCGACTGGTTCACGGGGTGGTGCGCGACGCGGCCGTGATGTTGAAACTAATGTGACGCTAACCTTTGAGGAAGCGGTGTTTGGTGCAGAAAAGAACTTGAACGTAACCCTCGATACTGAGTGTGGACATTGTCATGGCGATGGCGTCGAGCCGGGTCATAGCTTAAAAACCTGTGAGGACTGCAAGGGTTCTGGTCAGCAGACTCGCGTCATGAACTCGATTTTTGGACAAATTCAGCAAGCAGTCACCTGTCCGACCTGTCACGGCCGCGGCAAGATTCCAGAGCAAAACTGTTCAGTCTGTGGCGGCAAGGGTACGACTCGCCAGCGCCAGGAGATCACGGTCAAGATCCCAGCTGGTATTGATGATGGCGCGACGATCCGCCTGCGTGAGCGCGGTGAAGCTGTTCAAGGCGGACCGCGCGGCGATCTATACGTTCACATTCGGGTCAAAGCGCATAAGAAGTTCACGCGTGAAGGCGATATCATCCTTTCAGAAGAGCATATCTCGATGGTTGATGCGGCATTGGGAACGGAAATTGACGTCGAAACCGTGGACGGCACGGTGCGGATGAAAATTCCAGCCGGCACCCAGTCGGGGACAGACTTTAAGCTATCAGGCCACGGCGTGCCACATCTGAGAAATGATGAACGCGGCCCGCACATTGTCGGCGTCATTGTTGATACGCCAACCAAACTGAGCAGGAAACAGCGAGAACTCCTAGAGCAGTTTGATGGCGCACGGAAGCGGGGGTTGTTCTCGTAACAAAATTTCTCCATAAAAAGCTCTCTTATGCTATACTAAATGCAGCGTAAGGGGTAAGCATGGAACAACTGATTTTTCTGTTAGTAATCGCCATCGTGATAATTAAGGTGGCGCAGAGAGGCAATAATCGGCTGCCCCGTCAATCTGATGACTATCAGCGTGGCTATTGGGACGGCGTGCGTGATGCGCAGAACGGCCGTGCAAAAATTGAAGAAGATAGCAACGGTCAAGCTAAGCTTATTACCGGGGAACAAGCTACAGCCTCACAGCCTACCGATCCTGCCTTAACTAGCGACAAAGAGGAAGGGCCGAGTGATTCATCAGCTACTGCTGCTGCGCCAATTGAAGAAAATACAAGTATTCCTGATAAAAAGACGCAGATTATCAAGTGGCTATCTCCAGTCAGTAATAAAGAAAAAGAGAAACATCGCCAAACCACCATCAATGTGGCGCTCTACACTGCATCATTACTACTGACCGCTGGTATATTATTGTTGGCGCAAACGATTGAACTTTCGGCACCGCTCAGGTTTAGTTTGGTCTGGCTGTTTATTTTTGTCTATTATGTCATTGGCCAGGTGTTGTACGCTAGATTGCCGATCTTAAAGCCAGCCTCAACGGCGTTTATTGGTACGGCGCTGGCTGCTGTGCCGATCGGCGGCTGGAGCATGCATCTGCTTTTGGGGATTGATCCGGCATTGTGCTGGCTTATCACCTCCTTCATCGGTACTTTCCTATGCGTGGATGCTACAGTCAGGCTCAATAGCCAACCGCTTGCCTATATTTCGCTGCTGTCGATGTTCACGATGACGACCAGCTTGCCGGCTGTCATGCATGCTCAATTGGTGTGGTATTATGCTGCGGTGTTATTATTCGGGTGCCTGATGACCTTGGCTGCGTATTTTTCGAATCGTTTTCCGCGCCAATTCACCGAGCCGTTGACGCTGGTTAATCCATTTATCGTACCGTTGACTTTGTTGATTGCCCTTGGCTCATCGGCATATATGGGTACACTTGACGTCAGTGTGCTGCTGCTCACGAGCGTTACATATTATTTTACTGTTGCTCTCATCGAAAAATCAAAAAAGATGCGTACCTATGAGTTGACAACGGCGAGGGTGTTGCTGATGGGCATGACAGTTAGTTTTTCCATGTACCTATCAGATAATAATGGGCTGGTTACGGGTATGGCGTTGGGTGTGGCGGCGCTTGGTAATATGATTTGGTCTATCGGATCAATGCATGTCCAAAAGCAGCCTGACAAGCAGCACGAAATAGTGTTGTGGATTAGTTTTGTTGCGTCGCTGGCTGCTTTCTCGGCTATAGCTGGCGTTGAAAGCCCGCTGAGAGAGGTAATTTCGTTTGCCCTGCTAGGCATGATTGCGGCGGTAAGTTTTGCGGCATTAGCATTGCTGCGCCGCGCCCGTTTTGGCAGCATGGTGGTAGTATCTGGAATTTTGTTGGTACCGACTGGTACCAGGCTATTTGATATTGATTCCACAACAGCTCTACACTTACAGTACTCCATCTTTATGCTGATGGCCTCGCTGCCGATTGTGTGCCGATTGCTGGTTTTGAAGCGCCCAGAGATTACTACAAGTCAAGCAGTATTAGTATACGGCGCTGCGGCTGCTTGGTTATTGATGACGGTGTTTATTTCAACAGTTTTCTCAGCTGTTTATCCAGCGGGAGAAGGCATGCTGTATCTATCAAGTTCGGTAGCGGTTGCTGCTATTATCATGGGTATCGCTGCGTGGCGCGAGAAGGTCTATGGTTTAGCGATTGGCATTCATGCCTCTCTGCTTCTGATGGCACTGCTGATAGCTTCGTATTTCAAGGTGGCTGGCGAAAATCTTGCTATTTTGATGGCGTGGTTGAACGGCTTGTCGTTGCTGTTATTAGTAGAGTGGCTGCATAATTACCGTAGCGAGGCGGCGGTTACGTGTCGCGAATTGCTATTATATTCCGCCATTGGCGCGGCTATCTTGATCATCTTTTCGTCTATTCATCCGGCGGTCTGGTTGCCATTAGTGGCGCTGCTATACTATGCGTTCTATCGGCGACGGGAGGATGGTTATCTGGGTGGGGCATACGTGACGACGATCGCTTGGGTATTATTGTTTTTGCATTGGCTACGCGTGCCATTAAGTGATAATTTTACCATCACCGCTTGGGTGATGCTTATTGGCTTTGGGGTAGTATATTGGTCGTTAGCGATGAATAAGCGAACATCAACTATCAGCGATATGACGCTGCTGGCCGCCACGGTACCAGCAGTGATATTACCAATGATAAATCTGTCGACAACATATGGATTGCCGTTCAAAATCCTGGGCTGGCTGGCAGCTGTTGCGGCACTTTATATGGTAGTGTGTGCCAAACGGGATTGGCGGCTGATGGTGATATTGGCACATCCAAGTTTGGTGTTGTTATTCTACTTATCTGCACAATGGCTCGGCATCAAACTTGAGTTTATGTCGATTATTTCACTAGTTCTCTTCGCGGTGTTTTATGGTGCCGCTGCAGCTGCACGAGCCAGGAAACTGCCAATTGGTTGGTATTATGCATCATTTTGGAGCGCTATTGGCTGGTCGATGCTTTTACTACTAGTGACAATGTCAGCCAGCGTCACAGCGGAAGCAGTACTATTGGTAGCATTGACGTGGGTAGTTAATGGCGGCGCCCTGATAGCCGAGGGGATGCCGAAGAAGAGTCTTCTATACTTCGACTCGGGTGTTCTTTTGGTGCTGTGTGGTATTCTGTTTGTGGTTCACATGCTGATTGTACCAATTCATAGTATCGTGACGCCATATCTCTGTTCAGCGGCAATTTTGTCGGGGGCGGTGATGTCCTGGCGCTGGCTAGGATATGCTCAGATATCTACCATTGCACACTTGGCACTAGCGCTCGCTGTATTTAGTGTATCGACTCTTGTCCTGGCGCTGGCAGGAGATAATGCTATGGAGGTATTGTTCCTGGCCGAGCATTCGCTAATGGTTATCATTGGCTTGGTACTTGGCAAGCGGCTTATCAGTATGTGGGGTGCTGGTGGCGTGACGCTGGCTTTAATCTACCTGTTGTCAGGGTATGCTTATGCACTGGCTATTCTAGCTGGGCTAGCTATAATAGCGGCAGTGATAGTTGTGGTGGTAAGAGGACAGCGGGGCAAACAGAAATAACCCCCAAGCATTACTAAAGCGCCGTCGGTGCTGCCGCTATATGTACTTGCTTTTTTT
>CAUVPF010000040.1:0-7465 GCA_963553645.1 uncultured Candidatus Saccharibacteria bacterium
ATGCAAAGTATTGACCGATAAGCATATACATGATAGTATTGGTACAAGCTTTTGAGAAAATAAAAAGCAAAAAACTGAATATAACAATAACAACATTAACAAGTTTATATGGCTCAGTCCGCAGTAGCGCATGTCGTTTGGCGTATAGTCGGCAGCAGTATGAAGCTGGAATAATAAAAATTATTCTGCCATAGTGTTGCCGATGCTCCGCCGAACTTGTGACTGTTAGCGTGTAGTTAATAGTCGCAATGTGACGCGTTGAGCGCGCGTATAATTAGTACCACTGCACATCCAGTTAATCCTTGTTAGGTGATTAGCAATGAGACTACTGGATGTGCGGGATGAGGAACGTTGCGCAAGGACATGCTCCGAAATTCGGAGCGGTCAGTTGCCCTGAGCGGCGGACTTTGAACAGGTGACCGCGCCCTAATAGTTATTGAATGCGGCGGATGGTTCACTTGATCATATAATGGTTCGTCGCCTGGGCTCCCTTGGTCTATGATATAGTGTGAGTATGAAGTGTCGGTATGTTGCTATAGTCGTGGTGCTTGCTGTAATAGCGGATGTCGTGATAGTACACGCAGTGACGCCAATGGGTGTTGGTCCGTTGGGAATTCTAACATTTTTTTTGTGTCTGTACATAGCAACTGCGTCGATCTGTTATTTGGTGATGGTCGTGGCGAGGCGTATGGTGATGCGCCTTGTTCGGCATGACATGCACCGTAGGTTGGCCGCGGTAACACCATTGAAACTATATTACTACGCGAGTATCGTTGGGCTAATGCCGGTTATTTTGCTTGGTATGCAGTCAATCGGCGGTGTTACGGCGTGGGATATTTTGCTCCTGACGCTTTTTTTGGGTCTTGGTTGTTTTTATGTACACAAACGATTTTAGAGCGTAGGAACTCTACTGGTAACGTGGTACAATATAGATATGAATCCAGAGTTGCCTCAGGTACGTCCATCGGTCGAGAGCTTACCGCCCGCTTCAAGCGGTGAGATTCGGCTGGATGGTGATATAGATCAGCTAGAGATCGAGGGGCGCTCCGCTGAACGCCCGGCAGCAAGTGTGGCAGATTCACAGATGCCAGCGACAGCACTACCGACTATTCCAGCGCCAGCGCCTCCAGCGGCGCAGGCTCCTGCGTCGACGGCGGCGTCAACTGACGATACGCCGCTAATAGCTGGTGATGATGATTTGATCGAGAAGGAGTGGGTTGATAAATTGAAGCGGATTATTACCTTGACAAAAGATGATCCGTACGAACGGGCGCGAGTAATTGCACAACTGCAGGCCGATTATCTCAAAAAGAGATACAACAGGGAGATGGGCCAATCAAACGGATAGGAATATGGATAGCGGGCCGTTAATTACTGGTTTTATTGTCGTCGTGGTGCTAGCGATCGGCGTGACGATTGTTACACTGCAGTACCGCAAGATGCTGCGAGAGGCAAAGAATTATGAGCGTGGGCTAAAAATGGTGCCACTGCTAATTCATTTGCCGCCATCAAGTGAAGATATTGACGGGGCGAGCCGTGACCAACGTGATCTAACGGAAGAGATTCTGAGCCAGGCGCAGGTGATGTATAACATCATATCAAGTACGGCAACGAAAGGATTTAAGAGTCGACTCTACGGGCAGCGTCATTTATCATTTGAGATTATCGCACGTGGTGGTTTGGTGCATTATTATGCTGTTGTACCGACGGTGCTGGTCGATGTGATTCGACAAGCGATCGCAGCAGCCTATCCGGCGGCGCGGTTGGAGGAGGTGGCTGATACAAATGTGTTCAGTAAAATTGGCAAGATGAGCGGGACAATTGGTGGTGAATTCTCGCTTCGCAAGTCATTCGTCTACCCTATCGCAACATATCAGGAGTCAAAGCGAGATGCGTCGCGAGCATTATTGAATGCTATGTCGGCGGCAACAAAAGATGACGGTATCGGCTTGCAGTTCTTGGTTCGGCCAGCGCGGGAGGGTTGGTCGCGTGCTTCAGAAGAGCACGTTGAGAAAATGAAGAAGAATAAGGGCAAGAAGTCAACGAAAGTGGCGGGCATTGATATCTCGATGGTCGGAGACATTTTTGAGGCACTGTGGAAGCCGCCACAGTCAGCGAAGGAAAAAGAAGGCGAGATCAAGCCTGAGGATAAGCAACTGTCGTCGCTCGAGCAGGCAGAAGTTGATGCCATTAGCGAAAAGACACGCTATCCGGCGTATGAGGTGCTAGTGCGAGCAGTCATTTCATCAAATACAGCCGCTCGCTCGCAGGTGCTACTTAAAAATATTATCGCTGCGTTTGCGATGTTTGACTCGCCACGCAATAACGGCTTTCGTTTTTCGCTGACAAATAATATTGAGGAAATGACTACAGCGTATATTATGCGGTTTTTCCCGCAACATATTCGCAGTAATATCCTCAATAGTGTTGAGATGGCGACCCTGTTTCATTTGCCGAGCGCAACTGCCATTCCAACTTCACAGGTTAAGCGGCAGATGTCCAAGCAGGTTGATGGGCCGACTGATGTGATGGATGAGGGGCTGCTGATTGGCTATAACGAATTTCGTGGTACGAAAAAGCCAATTCGTATCGGCACAAAGGATCGTCGTCGCCATGTTTATATCATCGGTCAGACTGGTGTTGGTAAGTCGGTATTGCAGGAAAATATGGCGTATCAAGACATGATGGATGGTCGGGGATTCGCGCTGATCGATCCGCACGGTGATTTGGTTGAGTCGCTCATGGGGAAGGTACCGAAAGAGCGAGTGGAAGATATTATCTATTTTAACCCTGCCGATATGGAAAATCCGATTGGCCTTAATATGTTTGAGTTCGACAGTCCGGACCAAAAGGACTTTCTGGTGCAGGAGGCGATTAACATGCTGTATGGTCTGTACGATCCGGGACATACTGGTATTGTGGGGCCACGGCTTGAGCATATTTTCCGCAACTGCGCACTGCTGTTAATGGCGGATCCGGCGGGCGGAACATTTATTGATGTGCCAAAGTGCCTCATTGATCCAGAATTCGTAAAGAGCAAACTAAAGTACGTCACTGATCCGCAGGTGATTGATTTCTGGACGAAGGAGTTCCCGGCATCGCAACGATCAAATGAGGCTGGTGAAGTGATATCGTGGGTGGTTTCAAAGTTTGGTCCATTTATCTCTAATGACTCGATGCGTAATATTATTGGCCAGACAAAATCAGGATTTAACATCCGTGAGATTATGGATAATAAAAAGATTTTGTTAGTTAATCTGTCGAAGGGTAAGCTTGGTGAGCTTAACGCCAAGCTACTAGGAATTATTTTTATCATGAAGTTTCAGGCGGCGGCTATGTCGCGGGCTGATATCCCAGAAGAGCAGCGCGAAGACTTTTCGCTATATGTTGACGAGGTGCAGAACTTTGCGACTGATAGTTTTGAATCAATTTTATCCGAGGCACGAAAATATAAACTGAGTTTGATCATGGGTAATCAGTTTATGACGCAGCTAACGGAGAAGATTCGTGAGGCTATCATTGGTAACATTGGTACAGTTATCTCGGGGCGTATTGGTATCACCGACGCGGAATTGATGGTCAAGAAGTTTCAGCCGGTGTTTGATGTCGATGATCTATCAAAGCTGCCAAATTTCCAGTCGATCGCTTCGGTGATGATCAATAATGTGCCGTCGGCGCCGTTTAGTATGAATTGGGTGCCGCCAATGGGGCAGGTGAACAATCAGCTTCGTGATGCATTGGTACGACTATCGGCAGCGAAGTACGGCAAACCACGTGCGGTGGTTGAGAAGGAAATATTTGAGCGGCTTGGTCGTAATAAAAAGCCAGCAGCTCCATCAGCCGGACCATCGCTCAATCGTCCGGCCGCAAAGAGTGGCTCGTCCTTCCTGGATGAATGGCTTTCAAAACGTCAACAGCTTGGCGGTGGCAAGCCGGGGACTACGGGTGCTGCTGCTCCGGGGGCTGGGCAGCCTCGATTGGGGGCATCGTCTCAGCCAACTCTGCAGCCAGCGCAGTCGGCTATATCACGACCAGCATCACCGACCTCTGGTCTGGCGGGCACGCAACAGCACCCAGCTTCTATGCGCCCACCTCAGATTAGGCAGGACATTGCACCGCAGGGTGTTGCTATGCCTATTCAGCCAAACGACAGGACGCCGGAGAGGGCTGATACTTCGTTGCATGCGTCACCGGGGCGGCTGGCGGGTGGGTCTCATGATGATTTGCATTCACTAGACCAATATCCGTCTTCACCGTCGAATCTAGTCGACTCAGGTACGACACCACAGGCCACATCACTATCAATTGCTGACAGGATGGCAGCAGAGCTACGACAGGTAGAGCCCCAGGATCGCCTTGATCTACGTGGTGATAATAGCGATAGCGGTGAGATATCGGTTAAGCTGCGCTAAGTGCGATCCGTATTATCTCTTGTTAAGAAAGCCGATACGAGCATATTCGACAATGGCGCCGACAACCCAACCGCAGATGAAGAGGATGATTGTTTCTGATCCAGAGAGAACGTAGCCATAGCGGCGAGCAATAAAGTAAACGATAACCGAGGCAATAGCGCCAAGCGCACCAGCGATGATAAGATTTGGTCGGGCAACAGTACTGCCAATGACCTCACTGGTTTTTTCAACAGCTGGGTTGTGAATGACTTTACTAAAGGTGCGTGATGCTGGTGATAATTCGCTCTGCATTTTTTTCATTGTTTTCCGATAGCTATCGGCACGGTCGTCTTTAGTGATTTGGCGAGGTGTTTCTGGGGCTGGCGGCTTCTCTGTTTCGGTTGTCTGGCTCGCTTCGGCTTGCTCTAGTGCTTCACGGTGGGCTTCATCGATACCTTCGTGTTGCTCGACGGCTCGTTCAGCCCGCTCCTCTAATTTTTCAGCCGCTGAGCGTTCTACTTCGCCGGCTGATTGCTCAAGTTCGCCAGCGTTTCTTGCTAGCTCTGGATTAGCCCCATGAATTTTTTCTGACATATTTACCCTCCCTATGTTATAACGTTCCTGCTGTGATGTTGCGGCGAATGATGCGGACTTCTTTATTCAGTTGCCGTGAACGGCAATAGAAGAATGTCACGACAGCCGCAACGATACCGGCAAATAGCATGTTTTCTCCGGGGCCGGTTCGTGGTAGGGTGGCAACGGTCTGCTCAACGACTTTTGGCGTTGGACAGTTGACAGTGATTTCAACGCCGGTACCAAAAACGTTTGTCATACGACAGTCATATGATGATGGATCGCTAGTACCGCGTGGTTTGGCGGAAAGTTGACCCTTGAGCTGGACAACGTAGGTCATAACTTTTTGTTCGCCTGGTTTGAGGGTGACTTGTGGCCAAGAGAGAGTTTGCTTTTCTTTATCAAAAGTGCCGCCGCCATGGTCATACATATCAGCATATTCCAGTACATCAGATAGTTCATCCTTCAAGTCAACTGTTGCCGGGGCCTTGCCCTCATTTTTAGCGGTTAATTTATACTCAATGCGGTCGCTGGCGTTGGCTTTCTTCTGAGTTGCATCGCCGCCAGAAGTGAGGTTATGCGCTGCTTTGGTGCGGATAACCTGGGCTTTACAGGTTGTGTCTTTAACCCAAATGGTGGCATCACCCGGGCATGGCTGGCAATCGGGGTGGTCTATCGGCAGGCTTGGGTTGAGTGGGCAGCGCGGCTTTGGGCTAATCGTAAAGGTAGAAGCACAGGCATTATTGGTCTGGTCACCGAGGCTGGTGTGGACAATAACTGATACGGTGTATGTACCATCCTTGTCTAGCGTATGTTGTAGTGAAGTGCTTGTTGCTGCGGTATTGACACGCTTACGGAGCACTTCTGTGCCGGCTGAATTTTTAATGATGAAGGTGTAGCCAGCGATGGTTGCGCCGTTCTGGACATCACCATACGCTGTCATCGAGACCTTGGTGCGGTCGGTGACGACGGGTCGCTCGAGTAGTTTACAGGCGGCAGTTGGTTTCGGTTTTTGTTTCGGCAACTCCTTAAGCATGATGTTGGCACAGGCCTTCATGATGGCAAACGGTTTGCCCTCGCTAGTCGTGCCAACAAATGATTTATACCATGAGCCTGAGCCGCTGCGATTGCGCCCCGTATCAAATTCAGCTATTGGTCGTGAATATAGCGTCAAGCTGCCAACCTGGAATTGAACCTCTCCACGCTGAAGGCCAAAGCGTGAAACTCGACTCCATGACTGCCAGCCGTTGTCGCGGCCACTAGTACGGGTGCCGATCTCGGAGTCACGAGCACTCACTAGGTTTTCTCGTGTAATACCGGCGTGCTGTAGCATATCGCGATAATTTTGCGAGTTATTATCCCAGGCGGCGAGCAGCTGTGATTTGGTATGAATACCGCCATAAACAAGGTCTGAGGCGTTTGCGGCATTGGCAGATTCAGGCGGCTGGAAGACAGCAAATGACTGTACGATGAGCGCCAGGGCGGTCAGGATGAGACCAGTTTTGCGAGTGATTTCCTCTTTACGGAGGCGTTTTGCGTAAAAACCGAGCTCTTGGATGAGGCTTGGGCTAAACGCGAGGTGGGAGACAATTTTTTTGAACATACCGCTCCTTAATTCTTTGCATGATTTTATGTTTTCGTAAAAATTCCGTCTCCACTATAGCATAGTGATAGCTTTTGTGTAAATAGCTTGAGTGAACACTTTTTTTGCGTTATAATGGGGGAGTTGTAAATAGCTGACAAATCAGAAATAGTGAGGGAAGCATGACTAAACAAACAGATAAGCAAGCCTATGATGGCTCGCAAATCCAGGTTTTGGAGGGTCTCGAGCCAGTTCGTAAGCGCCCGGGTATGTATATCGGTAGCACCGGCTATGATGGTGTACACCATTTGATTAAGGAGATTGCTGACAACTCGATCGACGAGGCGATTGCTGGATACGCTACAAAGGTTGAAGTAGTGCTGCTGGAGGATGGCGGTGTGCAGATTACTGATGACGGTCGTGGTATACCGGTTGACAAGCATCCAAAGACTGGCATGAGCACATTGGAAACCGTATTAACGGTGTTACACGCTGGTGGTAAGTTTGGCGGCGGTGGCTACAAGGTGTCATCTGGACTCCACGGTGTTGGATCGAGTGTTGTTAATGCGCTCTCAACTAAAATGATCGCTGAGGTAGTGCGTGATGGTCAGCTGTACCGCGTGGTATTCGCGACTGGTGGTATTGTTGAGCCGCTCAAGAAGGTTGGCAAGGCAGATCGGCCAACTGGTACGCGAATAACCTTTTACCCTGATCCAACAATATTTAAAGAAACGGTTGATTTTGATTACAAGTGGGTGGTTAACTATTTGCGTCATCAAGCGTACCTAACTAAAGGCGTGTACACCTCTGTTGTAGACGAGCGTACAGGTGATCGTCAAGCTTTCTATTTTGAAGGTGGAATTCAGAGCTATGTGAAACACTTAAACCTTGGCAAGGACGTGCTAGCCGATGCGCCATT
>CAUVPF010000041.1:0-7407 GCA_963553645.1 uncultured Candidatus Saccharibacteria bacterium
ATACTGTTAATGGTAGCAAGAAATCATGAAAAAAGCAGCCCCCTGATAGTTAGGGGGCTGCTAATAATTTGTCGTCTCTGGTTAGTTCTGGTTGTCTTTACAAAACGCACCGCTTCCTTCCAGTTGCACCTTGACGGCAAATGACCGCGGCGAACCACTTTTGGCAACAATATTTTCGCCATCACACTGAGCGCTCGTGGCATAGACCATCTTTTCGGTCGTTGCCGAGCCCTGCTGAGCGACACCAGTTACTACGCTGTAATTATTGCCGGTCTGCGGATCTTTGAATTCACCATTACCACGTTTCATATACGAATCAAGGAAGCTATTAATTGATCCTGTGTCAGTCTTCGGAATACTGCCCTTGTTATTTGTTGCGTAGCTGTTCACTTGCGAGACGAACCGCGTTACATCGCTCCGTCGTTGTGTATCGCGCTGACTGCGCTGCAGAGCCGGCCATGCCAAGAACACCATCAAAAATATCAGTCCAGCAATTGCTAGCACCAACACGACTTCGATGATTGTGAATCCTTTATTTGCTTTTTGCTGAGCCATGAAGTTGCCCACCTTTCTGTGACTTAACTTTCTCTCGTTATTGTACCGTACTGCTTATGCATTGTCTAGAGGCTAATATCTCCGACTAGGCTATAAATTGGAAAGATTATTGCACCGACCATCACACCAGCCACTACTGCAAGCACCACCATGAGTACTGGCTCAATCGTCGTCGTAATTGCCTTAATCTCCTCATCTAGCTCATCTTCGTAGATCTGCGCGCACTTACCCATCATCTCATCAATTTTACCCGACTGTTCACCGATCTTGATCATCTGTGGTACCATTGGCAAAATATAATCCTCATTTTTTAGGGATACAGACAGCGCTTTACCACCTTTCACCTTTTCACTGGCACGCTCAATACCTTGACGAATGATTGAATTATTGACTGCGCGAGCGGTGATACGCAACATATCCAGCATGGCCACCCCACTAGTAAGCAGTGTTTGACCAGTCCGAGTAAAGCGAGCCATGTACAGCTTACGAAACATAGCGTCAAATACCGGCACGTTTAACTTGAGCGTATCTTTGGCACGAATACCAGCCTCGGTCTTGAGATACTGCTGAAAGAAGTATAAACCGATACCTAGCAAAATAACCAACGCCCACCAAAACTGTGCCAAAAAGCCGGCAACGCTAACCATAGCCTTTGTCGTAAACGGCAATTCCTTATGCAGGCTGCCGTACAGCCCCTCAACTTGCGGAACCACCATCACGAGCATAAACACCACCACTGCGATAATTACCAATAGCACAATCGCCGGGTAGACCATGGCACCGCGCACTTTACCAATCATCGCTGCATCTTTTTCTTGCTGTGATGCTATACGCTTCAGTGCTTCGTCTAATGTTCCTGATACCTCACCAGCCGCCACCAGCGCCACATACACGTTATCAAATACTTCTGGGTGCTTCTCAAATGCACTTGATAGCTGCCGGCCGCCCTCAATATCAGAAATTATCTCCTGGATAATACCCTGCATCTGTTTGTTTTGAGTTTGTTCCAGCACCGTATGCATACTCTGTGCTAGCGGTAAGCCCGCACCGATCAATGTCGCTAATTGCCGAGTAAAGACAATTTTATCCTTAGGCGATATTTTATTTGATAATCGCCGAAAGAAGCCTTCACGCTCATCCTGCAGCTCAATTTTCAGCGGCACAAAGCCTTGAGCATTCAGCAACTTTGCCGCGGCAACCTCGCTCTCAGCCTGCACAACCGACTTGGTTATCTTTTGCGTAGCTGAATCCCTGGCCTCATAATGATATTTTTTCATGCGCTACCCTCGAATAAGCCGCTCGAACTCTGCTAGATCAACCGCAAATTCACGAGCACTATCATACGTAATCGTACCGTTCTGTACCAGATTCACTAGCGTTCGATCCATCGTCTGCATACCCTGATCAGCACCCGTCTGAATGACAGCATCCAGCTGATGGCTCTTGCCCTCACGAATAATGTTACGCACCGCTGGATTAGCAATCATGATCTCGGCCGCCACCACCCGACCGCCACCGATAGACGGCACCAGCCGCTGCGAACAAATTGCCATCAAAATATTACTGAGCTGCGCACGAATCTGCGGCTGCTGATGTGGCGGAAAGACGTCAATCATACGGTCAATCGACTGCGCCGCCGAGTTAGTGTGTAGCGTCGCAAACACCAAGTGTCCAGTCTCGGCAATAGTAATCGCTGCCGAGATCGTCTCGAGATCGCGCATCTCACCAATCAACACCACATCTGGGTCCTGCCGGAGGCTAGAGCGCAGCGCTGCCGAGAACGAATAGGTATCGTAGTGGACCTCGCGCTGCACCACTACTGATTTTTTCGATTTATGCGTAAACTCAATCGGATCCTCAATGGTAATGATGTGTTGCGACTTTTCGGAGTTAACCTTGTCAACCAACGCTGCCAGGGTCGTCGATTTACCAGAACCGGTTGGCCCCGTCACCAGCACCAAGCCGCGCGGAAAATCAGCAAATGTATTAACGATTGGCGGCATACCCAGTTCCTGCACAGTCTTAATCTCATTCGGGATTAAGCGCAGCGCCGCTGCCAAATTACCCCTTTCGTGAAAGGCATTCACCCGAAATCGTCCTAGTGTGCCGAACGCAAATGAAAAGTCAAACTCCTTATCCTTGAGCAAAATCTGCCGCTGATCCTCATCAAGAATCTGAAACACTAGCCGCTCTACTGTCGCCTCGTCAAGTGGCTGCGTACCCGTTGCTGGAGTCAATGCTCCATCAATACGCAGCATTGGCGGCAGACCCACCTGGATATGAAGGTCTGAGGCCCGCTTCTTAACCACCTCTTCTAGCAAAATCTCGATGCGTAACTCTTGATTATTCATAATTGTCCCCCTTTTCTTTTACGCTGTATCAGCTGCTACCCGATTTACTTCCTCTAATGTTGTCACGCCGTCCAACGCTTTGAGGTAACCATCTTGGCGCATCGTTATCATCCCCTGCTGAATGGCAAGCCGCTGAATCTCAGCACTGGTTGCTCGCTTGACAATCAGGTTCTGAATTTCTTCAGTGACGTCCATCACCTCGTACAAGCCGCACCGCCCCGAATAGCCCTGTGGCGTCTGTGGCATGTCGCGCCCCCTGACTAAAGTATAAGCGGCTTGACCGGCTAATGGCAAGGCTTTGTAGCCTAAATCCTGCGAGACAGCTGGTATATCAGCCTGGGTCTTAGGTAGAAGATGGCCAACCGTTGAGTTAATTGTTTCTGTCTCGAGTGGCGATGATTGATAGGAATCATATTTTGGCGCCACCCGCCTGACTAGTCGTTGACCAATGATCGTATTCACGGTACTAGCAATCAAGAACGGCTCAATCCCCATGTCCAGCAGCCGCGGCAGCACACCCGCCGCCGAATTAGTGTGCAGCGTCGAGAATACCAAGTGTCCAGTCAGGGCCGCCTGCACCGCTAGGTTCGCCGTCTCGGCATCACGAATCTCGCCGACCATCACCACATCTGGGTCCTGCCGGAGGATTGACCGTAAACCCGATGCGAAAGTTAGCCCAACATCAGCGTGCACCTGAATCTGATTAACGCCGTCAATCTTGTACTCCACCGGATCTTCCAATGTCACAATATTGATTGAGTCGTCCTTAATTTCCTTAATTAGTGCATACAGGCTGGTCGACTTACCAGAACCAGTCGGCCCAGATGTCAAAATCATTCCGCTTGGCCGCTTGATGCCTTTTTGGATGGTCCTCAGTGCCCGCCCAGCATACCCCATATCAGTCAGATCAAACGAGTTACCTGTCTTGTCAAGCAGACGAATCACCACCTGCTCTCCCCACACCACCGGCGAAATCGCGATACGTAGGTCAACGTCCTTACCGGCTACGTTGACTGCGAACTGGCCGTCCTGCGGAATTCGATGCTCATCAATTTTGAGATTTGATAGAATCTTAATGCGGCTAACCAGTGCCGGTTCGATACTTTTTGGTAGTTGCATAATTTCCCGCAATACGCCATCAACACGACAGCGAATTTTCAGCGCCTTTTCTAACGGCTCAATGTGTACGTCCGACGCATGACTCTTTACCGCATACTCCAGAATCGTACTGAGTGCTCGCGATATCGGCGAATCCTGAACGATCGTCACAATGTTCTGCGACGACTCATCGAGCGCCTCACGCTGCGAGTCTTCTGCTGCCTCATTGACCGATGATAAGTCTGTCTTGTATTGACCAAGGACATGACGGATACTTTCTTCAGAAGCCATAAATACCTTCAGCGGCCGCTGGATACGATTTGCCAAGTAGTCAACTGCCTGGACATTATTAGCATCAATCATCGCCACCGCTAGGCGCCCCTGCACCTCGGCCAGTGGCACTGCCATGAATCGCTCGGCAACATCCTCTGGCAGTAGGTTCAAGATGTGCTGCTCAATCACACTGCTTGCGAGATTAACATATGGCACACCAGACAGCTGCGCCACTGCATGCACCAGCAATTCATTTTCCAGAAGGTGCTCCTCGGTCAACAGCGACAGTAACGGCTTACCCGACTCGCTGGCACGTTTTTGCGCCTCCTTAACAACCGATCGCTCAATCAAGCCCTCGCTCGTTAGCAAGCCAATCAATTTTCCCTGCATGTCATCCGTCAGTAGCGCCATATCACCTCCGCGCTAACTACCAGTCGCATTACCAACAATTGCTTCCACCGTTGGGTTAATAGCATCACGATGAAACACTGCCTTATCCGGCTGCTCAATATCTGGGCTAATCTTCGTTATCGTCTGGACCTCTACACCCGATGATGGTACGCGCAAGAATGGGATGTTACTGGCAACAAAATACGCAACTATAACACCGAGACTAGCTATCAACACAATCATCGCAATATCACTCTTCTTCATGGCTTGATCACCTTCTTTCCTAATCCAATTTTCTGTGCTGGTTCAAAATAGGCTTTACCAGAGATATCCATAGTCATCTTGCCGTCCTCGCTAGCCTGCATCTCGATCTCAGTAATATTAATGACCCGAATTGACTTCTCAAAGCGTGTCAACAGCTCTTTAAGGCTTGATGACGTACCACTCACTGTCATGGTGAAACTCACCGCCGAACGACCATCGCCAGCATCCTCCTGCTCAGCACCTGACTCATTCGCCGTATAGTGCACCGAGATGCTCTCCAGCGATAGACCAGCAATACCGTTAACAAACTTCTTCTGAATGGACGCACCAAGCGCATCAGCATTCGCACTAGCTGGCAGCGCATCAAGAATTGTTTGCAATGGGCTACTGCTATCTGTTAATTTTACTGAATTAAGTGCTTCATTCGCCTCTAGTGAGCGCACATTATCCTTAAGTGACTCAGCCGCCTTTTTATTATTCTCAAGTGTGTTGATAGTGTCTTGCTTCGCAAGTACAACTGCGCTATGAAATAAAATCTGCCGCACGAGGAAGAACGACACTACAATTGCCACGCCACTAACGAATGCCGCGCCAGCCACGAACAGAAACATGGTTTTTTTCGATGAATCAATCTGCTGGCGTTTACGAATAGCGACATCTTTATTCTCAGGCATTAGTTTCTCTCCTTATTTGAGGCGTCTTTTGCTTTCTTGGCAAACAAACTCTCTGGCACACCCAGCCGTGAATCGGTCACGTCGACTTTACCGTTTGGCGTTGCGATCACCACTGAGCCACTCGTTTTTGAGAACAATTCCGCTGGATACGTAAACGTGAATGAGAAGCGCAGTACTTTTCTGCCATTAGCATCCTCACCAAAACTAGCCTCACCCGCTTGTAAATTCTCAGCCAGCGGTTGTTTAGCTTCTTGCCCATCTTGCGTTGTTTGCACAGTCGTATTGGTAATTGTCTTTTTAAATATCTCCAGTGCAATATAGCCATTTTCAGCTGAGCCCTCAATAGTAATTGTCCGCGACTCTGGCTTGAGCTTTAGTGTTGCGATTTTAATACTATTTGGCGCCACTGGATTCACCGCCGTCATCACATCGAAAAGTCGTGAATCAGCCTGACGTTCACTTGATAACTTGTTAATTGTTGCCAACTGGTGTTGAATGGTTACCAACTTATCAAGATCTTCAATCGACGTCAGCTCACGGGTCTTACTCTTAATTGTCCCATCATGCAGCGCCTCCAGGGCTACTTGACCGCCAAAGATCAAGCCAAGCGCAACCGCCACCCCAACCGCAATCATGCCAACAGTTATTGACATCGCAGTTATAGCGTTACGCATCATCCTTGCTCGAAGTAGCTCGCGCTTAACATCGGGGATCAGGTTAATCTCAATCACGATCCATTCCTCCGTTGCGCCAAACCAACAACTGTCGCAAACTCTGACGCAATTGGTGCTAATTTTTGCTGATCGGCCTGCCCGAGACTAACATGCTGCCACGGATCAGCCGTAGCTGCCGGTATACCAGTTTTACCAGAAATATATTTATCCATCATCGGTATCGCTGCACCAAAACCCGACAGCAGAATACCTGATACGGAAATGCTTGGATAGCGCGTCTGAAAGAACTTGATTGATTTGGTAAGTTCAGTCGCAAAATTATCCAATACACCATCAATAGCCCTAAGAACCTGCCCCTCCAGTCGGTCGGGTGCTAGGCCAAACTTGACGATGAACTGGCGAGCCTGATCATCCTGCACGTTGAGGTTTTGCACCGCAGCCCGCACCAACACCTGTAGTCCGCTCGGCACCGTGCGCACTAGCCGCGGCATATCGCCATAAATGACTGCCAAGTCAGTCGAGTGTTCACCCATATCCAACACGAGCTTTGCAGTTGCTCCATCAGTTGGCGCTAATGCCCGGAGCATTGCGATCGGATCTGGCTCCTCAGCAATCACATTAAACCCAAGCCCCTCGATAAACTCCAGTCGCTCCTCGACATAGCTAATCGCTGCACTCGTCAATAGCACCTCATACTGCCCCTGCTCGCGCAAGCTATCGCCGAGTAGCGCCCAATCAACTTTAGCATCCTCAATCGCCATAGGAATATACTGATCAACCTGGTATTTCATGGTCGCCTTTAGCTCCTGGTCTGACACCTTGGGCACATCAATAATTGCCGTAAAGGTCTTGCTCGACGGTAGCCCAATCGCTACATTCTGTGTTTTGATACCGCTCTGTCCAACAGCGGTCATGATCACTTCACCAAGCTTACGCTGTGCTTCCGGTGAATCACTGCCTGTAACCTTCGGGTCGACAGGCGCATAGCCATAATGCAGCAGATTCCACCCATTGCTCGTCCGCGCCAACTGAACGACACGCACCGCATTTGTCCCGATGTCTAATCCGAAAAAGTCGCCCAGCCCTTTAGCTAATTTCATACTATTCTATTATACATAAGCATATTGA
>CAUVPF010000042.1:0-7100 GCA_963553645.1 uncultured Candidatus Saccharibacteria bacterium
GTGATTGTTTGTACCCCCATAGATATTCAGGGGCGCAATTTCTAACTCCCAAGACTATTTTAGGTCTGGGAATAGTGGCCTCATAAAGCTTTGACTGACTACCCTCCTTTCTCGCTAGAGCAATCCCACTTGTTTGATTACTTTTGTAAAAATGATACGTGTAATCGTCTTTGCCATCTTCTGTCCAAAAAACTTTTATAAGGTACGCTGTACCGTTATCCTTGTTATTCTGCTCATAAATAACCGCGTACGCACCCTTTGGCGACGACATAGCGCGCTCTAAACTTTCTACCGCCGCCTGGTGGTCTTTGGGGTCACCTGAATAATATCTCTTTTGCTTAAAGGAAAATAACCACTTTTTTGCATAATCATCATTGGGACTTCCACAGGTCTTGCCATGATAATTATCAATATGATGAATTAGTGTTTTTGTTGAGACTTTATCAATAATGTCATCATACTCAGAGGCCGCTCCAGCCGTTGCCGGCACCGCGATGCACACCGCCAACGTAGTCCCAACAACACTAATAATACGTTTCCACATAAGCGCCCTCCGTTATGCTTATGTCAAAATTGTACCAGACCGCCCCGCGCGCAACAAGAAACCAGCCACTCGCCTACTCAAACCGTCGCCGCAGCGCGATAATGTCCATCCGCGCTAAGTCCTCAGCAGGCAGCTGCCGCATATATGCAATTACCCGGGCTGCCAGCGCCGAATCGGGACAGTCGGGCCTCGTTGATGGCTGCCGACCGGCCTGTAGTGCCTCCAGCACTGTTCGCATCTGCCGCCAAAAGGTATAATAATCAAGCTTGATTTTGACATGATGACCACCGGCATCTTCAATTACAAAACCCTCAATCCACTCGCCCTGCCACTGATACGCCATACCGTGAAGCTGATCAAGCCACGCCGCGAACTCGCTCCACGATGAAAACTCCGCCGCCAGACGCTTGCTGTTCGCCCCGATCTCGCGCGCAAATCGCTCCCGCTCCTGCCGGTCGACCGCCTCGTATGCAACCTGCCGCTTGACGATATCGAGCAGCACCAACTTGTTCGATTCATAGGCGATAATATGTGGGTCGAATTGTGGCAACACCACCTCAAACAATAGACACGCATTATGACGGCGCAGATAATCAGCAATATGCGGTAGTTTGTCTCGAAATTGCTCCAAAAACTCTCGCCGAAAGGCCGCCGCATAGTCACCCTCAGTCGTTGACTTTGACGCCATCACCAGCCCGCCCGCTGCCGAATCATACCCGACCAACCCTAAAAAGCCATTCTCCTTCACCCACGCCCGCACCGGAAAGGTCATCGTCTGCTCCAGCGCCGCTAGTTCAGTATCGCGTCGCTCGCCGATGTTAAAAAACTTATCATAGGCCCGAATCACAATTTCGTTTGTCAGTGTATTGAGAAATAGTCCGCGCGCCCGCATCGTCTGCGTCGTCCATGCTTGGCGATAAAATGCCTCGGGCTTGAAATTAAACGAGCTGATGTCCCCTGGCAGGATTGATTCACGAATGTAACGATTCTGCCGCAGCTGGCTTAGGAACGCTGCATTTTCTGGATACAGCCGCGCTGCTGCTCGTTGGTTTTGAATAGCGATCGGTGTCATGCCGTTCTCATCCAGCCGCACTGTTCGCAGCTCGCCGCCAAACTCAACCTTTCCCTCCAAATTGTAGCACCGTTCGTTGTAGCGCGTGGGGTAATTTTGCCTATTGCGATGTCCGTGAACCTGAAACGTCGCATCATCAGTCTGCGCCATAAATGCATCATCCGCCGCCCCAACCTCATCATACGCCCCCACGCCGTGGATCAGCTGGCTGGTCGCCACCAGCGGCAACCGCTCCGGCAATGTACTAAGCCCACCATGCGTCACCAAGACCGTTTGACCTCGAAACTGATACAGAATATATTGATCCATCCGCCGCATTAGCCGCGCGACGTTACGCTTATCGATGCCTGCCGCCTCCAGCTGTGGCTGCGTTTGTTCGCTAAATACCCGCGCCGCAACCGGCTGATCGGTTGCCCACTGCCAGAGATACAGCTCGTGATTACCCTCGACGAACCGCACGTTTGATCGGTCAAGCAACTCGTCACAAACAAATCGCATCACCGCATCATTCTCCGTGCCGCGATCTAATAAGTCGCCGACAAAAATATACAGTTCATCATCCCGAAGCGGATACCGCTCGAAATATTCCTTCAGCGGCGCAAAACACCCCTGCACATCGCCGATGTGATGAATCGCCCGATACCTATCAACGTTCTCCGGCTGATTAGTGAGCAGTTGATTCACCTCCTCAGCTGTCCGCACCACCGTCACCCATTTCGGCAGTGAACTCTGCTGCAGCCGCCGATGCATACGCTCAAGTACGCTACTCGGCACGACCTTATAGCTCGGCCGCTCTTTATTACGTTGCTGACACACCGCCAGCGGCACATCAGCAAAATCAATCACCACCAGCCGATAGCGATATTTCCGACACAGCTCGCCATACGTCTTGAAATAATTTGGCGTCGTGTGTGTTGCATCAACCACCGTCGTCTCACCCCGCGTCATCCGCTGCTCCAGCATCTCGTGTAGCAACCGCCACACCATTGCATCCTGACGCGACGGCATAGTCGTTTGTCCGTCAATCATCAGCTGCGGTGACGCCAGCATCAATCGTATCGTGTCCGGCGACAACGTATAGGTATCAAGCCCCTGCTCCGCGAGAAATGTCGACTTACCAGAGCCGGGAATCCCTCTGGTGACCAATAGTAGCCGCATGTCTCACGCCGCCCGTTCCCGACCAACGATCTCGCGCACCACCTGGCCATCATTCCACGGTAGCCGCTGACCATTGACGATCCGATATTGCTCATGGCCCATGCCGGTGATCAGCACCATATCGCCCTTCTTGGCGCAGCCAAGCGCCCGCTCAATCGCCTGACGTCGGTCGGCAATTTCCGTCGTTTTCGCGTCGCCGCGACCACGCTCAATTCCTTCCATCAACATTCGCCGGATCTGCTCTGGATCTTCGTTATAACTCTCCTCGTCAGTCAGGAAAATCCGATCCGCCCCACGCGCCGCGATCTCGCCCATAATCGGTCGCTTGCCCTGATCACGATCGCCACACGCCCCGAACACCAAGATCACCCGCTGTTTGGTAATGCCACGAGCCGCCGCCAGCAGTTTTTCCAGCGCATCTGGCGTATGAGCATAATCAACGATCGCATCATAGCCCAGGCCCTCGACCGCTCGCTCAAACCGCCCCGGCACGGCCTCGACATTAGCCACCCCCTCCTGGATATCCTCCAGCTTGACGCCCAATAGATACGCCAGCGTCGTCGCGGCCGTCATATTCATCACGTTGAACTCGCCCGGCAGATTCGTCGCCAACTCCAAGTGTGTCTGATGATCCAGCACTACGTCGGCCTCGGTGCCCTTGCGATACAACTTGACATGGGTAATTTTTGCCTCAGCCTCCGCGCTTCGACCGTACGTCATCTTTTGCTCACTAGCGACAAACTGATTGAAATAGTCATACCACTCATCATCGCGGTTGAGCACGATAAACCGCGGGCGCAGCTGAAACAGCTTGCTCTTAGCCGCTGCGTACTCTTCCATCGTCTTGTGGTAATCGAGGTGATCCTGCGTCAAATTCGTCATCACCGCTGCCTCGATCGGCACGCCGTCCAGCTTGTGCTGATCCAGCGCATGACTCGTCACCTCCAGCACCACGTAGTCAGCGTTCGCCCGCTTGGCGTCGCGGAAAAACCGCTGCATCCGCGCCGTACTCGCCACCGTAGCGTTGAGGTCGTTGAGTTTTTGCTTACCCGCCACCTCGATCAGCGCCGTGGTAAACATCGCGGTCGTGAAGTGAGCCTCTTTCAAAATCTCATTAATATAGCACGATGTCGTCGTCTTGCCATTTGTCCCCGTCACCGCGATCACCCTGAGGTGCTTTGACGGATTACCATACCGCGCGCTAACCAGCTTGACACGCAACCGCCGATACCCATTCTCCAACCGCCGGAGCATCCCACTCGGCAACACCTTCCTCACAAACTTCACCAATATGGCTTTCATATCCCTATTTTACCACTTATATTTGCTATAATAAAAGCAAATGAGGATTTTGGGAATCGAGTCCAGCTGCGACGAAACGGCAGCGGCGGTCGTTGAGGACGGCGAACGCCTGCTTTCTAATGTGGTCAATTCCCAAATCGATATCCACGCCGAATACGGCGGCGTCATCCCAGAAATCGCTGCCCGCAGCCACCTGGAGGTTATTAACCCAGTCATCAACAAAGCTCTGTCTGATGCTAATTGCACCTGGGATGATATCGACGCCATTGCTGTTACCTACGCGCCTGGCCTGATCGGCTCGCTGCTCATCGGCACTCTCGCCGCCCGCACCCTCGCCATCATTCACGATAAGCCGCTTTACAAGATACACCATGTCGAGGCGCATGTGTACGCTAATTTTATCACCGAACAGAAAAAGAGAGGCTCAAAACATGCCAAATTGCTGGAATTAACAACATCTGCACAAACCCGAGAGGCGAGCTTGTCAGATTCCTTGCGAGACGAGGACTGTTTGAGCAAAGCGAGTCCCGCAGTCGCCAAAGAATCTGACGAGAAAGTATCTCGGCGTGCGGAAGCCGTTGTTAATTCCAGCAATTTGGCGCTGTCTTTACCGCATCATCAACCCGCCTTCCCCCTCCTGGCGTTAACCGTCTCTGGCGGCCATTCGCAGCTCGTCCTTTTCCAGAACCACGGCGACTACCAGCTCATCGGCCAAACCCAAGACGACGCCGTTGGCGAGGCGTTCGACAAGGTTGCTAAAATCATTGGCCTGCCCTACCCTGGCGGCCCTGCTATTGCCAAAGCAGCCGAGCTTGGCGATCCGCACGCCTTTCACCTACCCATCGCCAAGCTTGCTGGCGAGTACGATTTTTCCTTCTCCGGCCTCAAGACAGCCGTTCTGAGGGCCGTTCAGCGCGAAGTAGGTAAAGACTTCACCTTTCCGTCGCACGAGCTCCCTGCCCTGGTGACCGACGAATTACAGCACAACATGGCTGCCAGCTTCCAGTACACCGCCATCAAAACTTTGGTTGATAAAACCAAGAAAGCCTATGACAATTTTCAGCCTGCTTCTGTCGTTATTGCTGGTGGCGTCGCTGCCAACCAAGAATTACGCCGCCAGTTGCGCCAAGCCTTGCCTATCGACATTGAGTATGCGCCCATCCAGCTCTGCACCGACAACGCCGCCATGATCGCCGCGCTCGGTTATTTCCGCGCCCACATCGACCAGCCCGCCAACCCGTACGACCTAGAGGTCCAACCAAGTTTATCAATGACAGCAATCTAACGTTGTGAGGATTACAACATGAACCAACATTTTTTACAATCAACCGCCTGGCAAGCCTTTCAAGAGTCACTCGGCCGCACCACCTTTCGCGATAGCGGCCCGGGTTGGGAATATCTGGCTATCCTGGAGCGCAGCACCGGCAACTCCCGCCTGTACTGCCCGTACGGCCCGACTGCCGATGACGAACATTCGCTCGCAGCAGCCCTTGATTCCCTAGCTCAGCTTGGTAAAACACACCGCGTTACTTTTCTGCGCGTCGAACCAATTAACCTCGACTTTGCCGCCTACCTCCACGCTCACGGCTGGAAAAAGGTCACCTACCAAAAGCTCCAGCCCGAGCATTCGCACGTCATCGACCTAACCCAGCCGCAAGACCAGCTAATCGCCCATATGGCGCAGCCGGTTCGCAATGTGTACCGCAATTATCATAAAAAAGGCGTTGTCGTCCACCGCTCGACCGACCCAAATGACATTGATATCTTGCTGAAATTTGTCCACCAGGTCGCCCGGCAGCGCGGCATCACACCACACGCTGATAGCTATTTCCGCCAGCAAGCCGCCACCCTCTTCCCGCTCGGCGCAGCCACACTGTACTACGCCACACTTGATGATCAGCCCATCGCTGCCGCCCTGTTTTATCACAGCAGCGACACGCTATATTACGCCCACGCTGGCGCCTCATCAGATCCAGCTCACCGCAAACTTAACGCTGGCACTGCCCTGCTGGCCGAGGCGATCATTGACGCTCAGCGGCGCGGATTAGCCAAAGCTGACCTCTACGGCATCGCCCCCGACGGCGCCGACAAGAATCACCCGTGGGCTGGCTTCACCAAGTTCAAACGTTCATTTGGCGGACGCGACGTCACCTTTGCCGGCGCTTGGGATTTGCCATTACAGCATAGCCGCTACTGGTTGTACCGCGCCTACCAAACACTGCGTTAAACACCCCCAGGTAGCCATCATCCGCAGTTTTGCCGCCCCTTTTTCTGTGGTATAATTGACTTGGTAATATAACCGCGTGGAGAGATAACTTATGCCTATTGTCTGAGTTTTCACGTGAAAAATCTCGACAGTGGCGATGCTCACTTTTCACGTGAAAAGTAGGGATTATTCATGCAGCTAGCCAAACAATACACGCCAAACGATTACGAGCCAACCATCTATGCCATGTGGGAAACCAGCGGCGCATTAGAGCCAGCTGGTGTCGGCAAGCCATATTCCATTGTCATGCCGCCGCCCAATGCCAATGGCAACCTACACATCGGCCACGCGCTGGATATGAGCTTGAAGGATATTATGATCCGCTATCACCGCATGAAAGGTGACGACACGGTATTTATTCCCGGGGCAGATCATGCTGGCTTTGAGACATGGGTAGTTTATGAAAAAGAGCTGGCAAAGCAGGGTAAAAGTCGCTTTGATTTTTCACGTGAACAGCTATACGATCAGGTTTGGCAATTTGTTGAAGAAAAACGCGGTAATATGGAGCTGCAGCTGCGAGCACTGGGGGTCGGCGCCTCTTGGCGGCATCTGACCTTTACACTGGATGATAAAGTCATCGCTACAGTGTATGATACCTTCAAACAGATGTGGGATGACGGTCTGATCTACCGCGGTGAACGAATTGTTAACTACTGTACTGTCCACCAAACCAGTTTTGCTGACATCGAGGTTGAACATAAAAATGAAAAAGGGAAGTTGTGGCAAATCGCTTACCCGACGCTGGATAAAATCGGCGA
>CAUVPF010000043.1:0-6915 GCA_963553645.1 uncultured Candidatus Saccharibacteria bacterium
TTATTAAGAAAGTTGACTCGTCTAACAGAGACAGTGTAAAAATAATTCCCTTTCGTTTCGATGATTTTTCACGCTGGCGCCTTATGAGTGCAGTGGCAAACGCTTGCAACGGTAAAACATCTGACAAGTCGCAAGAAATAACGTTGCGATTTGGTAAATACGGCACAATAGATGAATTATTTCCCGACGTGGATAAATTATCCTCAATGGAGATAACTTCTCGGCTACAGTGTCAGTTTACAGAACGATTTGGAGAAATATTTTAATGAGCGCGCCTAATCTCATCCTTATTCCCGGTTTAGGTGATCGCAAGTGGTTATATAAGCTTGTTTGTCCCGTGTGGCGGGCGCGTGGTTTTCGTGTACATGTTTTTACATTCGGCTGGGAGGACGCAGCGAGTAATTATCACGATAAGCAAAATCGCCTGAACAATTATATACGTGATCTAAATGCGGACGTATATATCATCGGTGCAAGTGCAGGTGGCGTGGCGGCACTGAGTGCTTTGATGGCGGTAGATGACGGTAAAGTCAAAGGTGTTGCGACAATTGCTACACCGTATGTTTATCGACGGCGCCTAAAAAACGAGACACTTGCCCGGGCGATCGACGAATTATTCAATAACCTGCCTGCTACACAGACAAAGCCTGAGTACGTCACTTCATTCTACGGCATGCGTGACCAGGTTGTGCCGCCAATCGACAGTCAGCCAAATGATAGTGGGCTCGCAGATATTAATTATCAGCAGCTACCAACTTTCGGACATGGGCTAACGATTGCGGCAGGATTGACAATGTTTGGCGGACGGATAACACGATCTTGGAGCAACGAAGCACCGAAAAAGGATACATTTTTATTGTGATCTCAAAATACCTCATCGCAAAAATAAGCTTCGTCGTCCTTTCCGCATCCACGGTGCTACTGTATATTTTGGCGCGCAATGGAACGATGACTGCGGTTTTTGGGCCGATACTAGCTTATGTTGTATACCTGCTCAATTTTGCACTGCTCATCGCCTACATCTGGCAGCGCGCTCACAAAGACACGCCGCAGAGGGATCGCTTGGAGGCGCTCGAGACATATGCGCGACTAGATAATGACGGCCTGTTGATTAGTAGCGCGGTAACTATTATTGAGATCGAGGCGGACAGCTTTTGGCGGCTCAAGGAATATGGCGAGACGATCACTATACCCATCAACGCCATAAATCCGCTGCGCCTGCCACCGGTGGGCACGCGGGCAACATTCGCGCCGATTGGCAATAAAGATAATCGAGTCATCGGCGTGATTACCGAGATAACGAACGGAAAGATGACGGTCGCACTGGCACCAACAATCAAGCCCAGTAAACCAAAACTCACCGCCAAAACCACGACGTCCAACTGAGCGGTATCAGCATGAGCAAGGACGCTATCGCTAGCGTGATGTACGCCCCCAGTGCCGGCCGCGTCAACTGTGGCGTGTCATAATGATACACCCGCCGCAGCTCATAATAATCCCACAAACGCCATGCACAAATCGTTAATAAAACGATAGAAATGAGCGACAGCATCCCGCTAAGCTCAAAATGATATGTTTGATTACTAAAGTTAACAACAAACATGAACTCCGCCGCCGCCAAACACGACCACCATCGCTTATCTCGTTTCAATCCCATTACCGCTACGCAAAATCCCAACGGAATGATCAATCGCACCACCGGTATGTAGTCAAAAAACAGTTGCGTGTAATATTCAATCGGATATTTATTATTGCCTGCAGCCGCCACCAACGCACCTACGCCATAAAATAATGTTAATAACACGACGCCAAACACAAACAGCCGCAATATATCGTTATAGAACACATCTCGTAGCGTGATGACATCGGTTTTAGAGGTAGCGGGAAGCTTCAGAAACGGAATCATTTTTGCCTACCGCTAGTCCGTGGACATGTCCTTATGATTTTTCATAAGAATATCGTAGTTTGTGAGGAGGGTATGTGTCAAGACAACAGAGTGTTTAGCCGGGGGAGTCTACTTCTCTTTTACCTCGCACCAGCCGTTGTTACCATTAGGGTAGCAGGTGATATCAAGATCCTTGCCGGTAAATTTTGTAAAGCCAGAATAGCTTACTGTACCCCAATCCTTCTTCGTTCCACCACAACCAACGGAAACTTTTATTTTTTCGCCGATCACGCCCACCATGTCTTTAGTGTCAACGACCGACTGGTCGCTAGTTGGAGTGGTCTCCACCCAATCCGATTTTATTTTTCCTGTTCTCTCTGCCCACATACCAACAAACTTCTCGCCGTTGGCACAGGTGATTTACCCGCCAATAGTGACGATGTCTCCCTCTTTCGGCGTAGTCTTTGTCGGACGCGAGGTTGATTCTGATGAGGATGGCGCCTGGGTCACGGTTTCAGTGACGCGTACGGTTTGTGCCGGTTGCGGTGCCTCAGGTGTTTGCGAGGGTCGCTCGGTTGCCGTCACGGTAACGGTAGCCGGGGCTGGCTTTGCATCGAGACTCGGTGAGCCACAGCCAGAGGCGAGCAGGGCCACTACACCCATAAAGCTAGCCGGGGCTCGGCGTAAAACGTCACCAATTTTTCCGCTGATAGTGAATTCTGGGGATTCTGGGGATTCATGAGTCATGGTTATTCCTTTCTTGTGGTTGATTATGATGATGAACTCTTAGGAGTGTACTCCCCTGTGTCGTATACCTTCTCTGTCATTACTTTGGCATTATACCATAAAAGTACTTTACTAGCAAGCAAAACATTTCCCTACTATGGCCTGTTGCCACGAGACAATTGGTCTATTCACATCAGAGGCACAAGAGCCCTCCATCATGTGCTATAGTAATATCATCATGGATAAGGATTCTACCCGAACGCCGCCAACACTTCAGGGTGCTACACCACCACAGAGTGAAGTGCCGCAATCTCAAGACGAAGCAACGAAACCACAAGACAGCACCACAAAGCGACGATGGCTGGCTCGGTTTGTTGATCGTTTGGCGTGGTGGCAGGCGACAGCAATTACCGCCGGTATCTTCGCATTACCACCAGTGGCTGTTGCTGGTGTGATTGATAAGGGAGTGCCGCTTAATGGTTTTTTCGGTATTTATAATGGTTCATCATTTGATACTATTATTTTCATTCTGTGTTTGCTCGCCACACCACCGTTAAGTCCTCTGTGTGCACTGATGTTTGCTACATACTTTGCCACGAGGCGAAAAGACTTGGCCACTCTGAAGCGGGTAATGCCACTCGCATTGTCTGCCTGCGTATTTTTGGTTGCCCTACTGTCTGTGTTGCTGGGGTCGTAACCTGTCCGCATAAAACAGCAGCGAATATAGCACATCTAACTCTATTTATGTTTTGCTAATTGCACCTGTGTCCCAGCCAGCATATCCCCGAGGTGTCGCCGGTCGCGGCGCATGGTACCCATCAAGAACATAATGACCAACAGAATACAGGAGATAAGTGACAATACAATACTGATTATGTCAAACTCGGTATATACTCCGTGAATGACAGCCATATGGCCGATTTGCCAAGGGAGGAATTTAATACCATTACGAACGAGACTGCGACTAAAGCTTCTATGTGCAAAATAAATCTCTAGCCCAGCGGTGCGCTTGCCGATACTATCGCCTTTGAAGTCAAGATAGGCAAATAGTGCGACGATAACCAAAACTGACGCAAACGTAGCGATGAGTTGACTGTGCAACTCAGAAAAGGTCGGGATACCACCAAGCATCATAAAGTAACAGGCCATTGACACGGCAAAAAGACAGAGTAGATAAGCGCTGATGACTAGCCAATCAATAGATAGTTCTTTAATACGAGTGGCAAATGGGATGGGATTATTCTGCTGCATAGCTGCATTATAACGGAAGTAGTTTGGGCATGCAAAAAGCGCCCGGAGATTATTTCCCCGAGCGCTTTTCTTTTGCTGACAAAGCGTAATTTAGTACACCTTCAACAACAACTCACCACCAAGCTTTGCCTTGGCTGCCTCAGTGCCAGTCATGACACCTTTTGAGGTTGAGATGAGTACCAGACCGCGGCCGCTTTTCACCTTTGGAATCTCTGCCGAGCCGACGTACACACGACGGCCTGGCTTTGATACGCGGGTGATCTCGTTGATGGTGCTGTTGGTACCTTCTTCGTTGATGGTAATTACCAGCACACCGCGAGGCTTAGCATCTTCTAGTTTAACATTTGCAAGGTAGCCGTTTTTGACTAATTGCTCAGCGATGACTTTTTTCATCTTGCTGGACGGAACACGAACTTCCGTCTTGCCAACCAGTTTCGCATTGCGAATGCGCGTCAGAAGGTCGGCGATTGGGTCTGTAGTTTGCATAGACATGGTCGAATCTCCTTTCCTTCTTACCAACTACTCTTTGTTATGCCTGGGATTTCGCCCTTGGCTGCTTTTTCGCGGAAATTGATGCGGCTCAGGCCAAACTGGCGCATGTAGCCACGTGGACGGCCGGAAATGCTGTCGCGGTTCTTGTGCCGGGTTGGGCTCGAGTTGCGAGGCAATTTCTGCAAACCGTCGAGGTCGCCAAGTTCTTTGAGCTCAGCGCGCTTCGCAGCGTATTTTGCGATCATCTTCAGACGCTTTTTGTCGCGAGCGACCATTGATTTCTTAGCCATTACCTGACGCCTCCTTTCTTCTCAAACGGCATGCCAAATTTCTCGAGCAAGGCTTTTGATGCTTCCTTACTGCCGTTCTTGATGACAAATGTTACCTGCAAGCCGTGCAAAATCTGTGTTTCCTCAAACGTCAGTTCTGGGAAAATTGACTGCTCGATGATACCCAGGTTGTAGTTACCGCCTTTGTCGAACTTCAGGCCAACGCCGTGGAAGTCACGCACACGTGGTAATGCCACGTTGATCAAGCGATCCATGAACTCGTACATCCGAGCTCCGCGTAGCGTGACGCTGACGCCAATTGGCGCACCCATGCCTTTACGGATGCTAAAGCCAGCGATTGACTTCTTTGCTTGGCGGGCAACTGGTGCCTGACCGGTGATTTTCTCAACGGTGTTTTTGACAATTTCAAAGTGACGCTTGTCATCTTTCTTTTTGCCGGTGCCAACGCTCACGATGATCTTTTCCAAAGCTGGCACTTGGTGCACGTTCTTTAGATCTAGTTCGGCTTGCAGTTCCTTCAGGTATTTCTCCTGGTACAAGGCTTTCAAGCGAGGAGCTGGCACGACGGTTTTCTTCTCTGCCATTATTTAATCTCCTTATTTTTTGCTTGGCGAGCGACGCGAGTTTTGCCGCCGTCAGCGTTCTTTACTAAACCAACCCGGCTGGTTTTGCCTGACTTTTCGTCGACAACCAGCGCGACTTTGCTGATGTCCATTGGTACGTGGATATCTTTCTTGCCGCCTTTTGGATTGTACTGGCTTGGCTTGACGTGGCGGTGTCCGACACCAACACCTTCGACCAAAACAGTCTGATCTTTGGTGTTAACTTTCAGGACTTTACCAGTCGTGCCCTTGTTCTTACCAGCAATGATTTTTACGGTGTCATCTTTGTGAATACGAGCCATTAGAGTACCTCCGGAGCAAGGCTGATGATCTTCATGTAGCCCATGTCGCGAAGTTCGCGTGGTACTGGGCCGAAGACACGGGTGGCCTTTGGCTGCTTGTCATCGTTGATAATCACCACGGCGTTGTCATCAAAGCAAATGGTCGAGCCGTCTTTGCGGTGGATTTGGTCGCGGGTGCGAACCACCACGGCCTTGACGACAGATTTCTTTTTGACGTTGCCGGTTGGGCTGGCGTCCTTGACTGAACAGACGATCACGTCACCAACGCGGGCGTAGCGGCGGCGGGTACCACCGAGAACGCGGATACACAATACTTCTTTGGCACCCGAGTTGTCAGCTACCTTGAGGCGAGATTCTTGTTGGATCATTTGTCGTCCTCCTTGGTCTCTTCCTCAGCTTCGCCAGAAACTTCAGCCTTTAGTTTGATAGAACCGCGAGACTTTTCAATCACCTTGACCAGCGTAAAGCTCTTGGTCTTGGAAATTGGGCGAGTCTCTTCAATTTGCACCTTGTCGCCTTCGCCTGCTTGATTGGTCTCATCATGAGCAGTGTACTTGCGAGTCACGGTGTACTGTTTGCCGTAGAGCGGATGCGTTTCGCGGCTGGTGACCGTCACAGTGATGGTCTTGTCGCGCTTGGCACTCGTTACGACGCCAATCAGTGTTCGTCGGGCCATTACTTGCTCTCCTTTTCGTTAATTTGTGTCAGCAGGCGTGCGATGTCCTTGCGGAGTGAACGCAGCGCTTTTGGATTAACTAATTCGCCAGCAGCGTGAGAACGTTTTGCTTGAAGCAGGTCATTTCGCTTTTCGGCGAGTTCCTTCTTCAAATCATCAACGGTCTTTACAACTGCTGCTTTTGCAGTTTTCTTTGCTTCAGCCATTATGCGTCCTCCCGCTTGATGAACTTACATTTGACTGGTAGTTTGTGGCTAGCCAGGCGCATTGCCTCGCGAGCGACTTCCTCGGAAACACCTTGCATTTCAAACAGCACCGTGCCAGCCTTCACCTTAGCAACAAAGAACTCTGGATTACCCTTACCACCACCCATCTTCAAGCCAAGTGGTTTGCGAGTAACTGGGGTGTGCGGGAAGATCCGAATCCAAATCTTACCGCCACGCTTGATGTAGCGGGTCATTGCCTGACGAGCAGACTCGATTTGGCGGGAGTTGATGCGCTCGTTTGATTGTGATTGCAGCGCAAAGTCGCCAAACGCGATGTAATTACCACGGGTTGCTTGACCACGGTTTTTACCGATGCGCACTTTGCGATATTTAGTCTTTTTCGGTAACAGCATTTAGCGACTCCTTTCTCCCTTATAAATCCACACTTTCACGCCGATGATACCAGCTGGTGTCTGGGCGCGAGC
>CAUVPF010000044.1:0-6651 GCA_963553645.1 uncultured Candidatus Saccharibacteria bacterium
CTCTTCCGATCTCATGAGCGAAAAGAGCAGCGTGTCGACTAGTGATAAACCGAAAGAACTGCCATTACGAGTAAGGGTTCCATGTGTAATACTAGGCGGGATAATAGGAGGAGTGACGGGCTTTGTGGGTTATAACCATATAGCTCATCGTAGCCCTAAACCTCAACCTGCAACTGCAACCGTAATAATAACCGAAACCGTTCAGCCGGCTGGGCCACTAGAGACACAAGGGCCATTTAGCCTGCCTGATATTCAACCTGTTATCATCACCGACGCCCTAACAACAGAACAACATGTTGCTGAGGTGAGCAAACGCGCAAGAGCAGAGCTTGATAGAGCCGAAGACATCCTAGCTACCACCATGGACGTTTCCAAGAGCACCGTTTATGAAGCAGTAACCATGCCAATGGATGAACAGCCAATTGATCCAGAAACAAAAAAGCCCTGCCCCTCTGTCGAAAAGATACGAGAAGTAGCCGATAAAATCCCCTCCCTCGGCGGTACAGCGATTCGCTATTTTATCCTGCCACCTCATTTATGCAACAACAGTCAGTTCGGCGCCTACGCCCAATATCACACACGAGACATCGTCACAAGATCAGATAATATGAATATCATCAACTCTGGCGTTATTATGCACGAAGCCGGACATTTGTTTGGACTGCCACACGTAAGAAGGTTGAGAATTGAACACCCAGACCTAAAAAATGAGGAATGGTATAATATCAAACCAGAAGATTACGATATCACCAATGATTTGCGAAATGGTTACGGTCAATTCCCCATGCAAGCAGATGGTAGCATTAATCCAGCATCCGGGAAAACAAGTGTCATGGGCTATCATTACGAAATTAACAGCTGGTGTCTTACGCATGAAAGTTGTACTCACGTCTATAATGGGCCCGAAAGAAACAAGCTCGACAGTGAAAAATTCCCGATCCGTGACGTTGACCCAGCAACATTGCGAGAGACTCCCGTTGACCTCGTAGTGTCTCCTGAGGCGCGCAATATTCAAGGTATCCGCGTTCCTGTGCCAGAAGATCATCCAATCCGCCACATTCGTGGCTGCGAGTCGGTCACCCATATTATCATTGGCGTTGATCATTTATATTATTCGGCCATCAACGGTAGCCCAGGCTTCACAACGTATGTTGTTGCCGTTGATCAGGACGATAACCTCATTGAGATAGACGCACCAAAATTTGAAGAGTTGGCGTACTCGCCAACAGTATCAGATGAATTATTTGGTGAAAAACCGCAATATATCTACAATGATAGTATGCTAGGCATCAGTGTTACCGCACGGCTTGTCAATAAGCAGGCTGTGCTGCATATGACAGCGTTTAAGTGATAAGATCATTTCTTCAACGCCTCGGTCACCCGCTGTGCTGTCGGCAAATTAGCATCAACATTTTCCAGCGCCTTTGTGGCGTCAGCCAAGGTGTAGCCCAGCGCCATTAGCGCCTCTAGCGCTTCGTCGGAAGTATTCAATTCAGTTTGGACTGGCGCGACCGCTCGGCCGTACTGCGTCGGTAAGCCGACTTTATCGCTCAGATCAACCACCACGCGCTCGGCGGTTTTTTTGCCGACGCCAGCAGCTTTTTGCACAAACGCATGATCAGCGTTGGCGATGGCGTTGCGTACGTGTTCTGCATCGCCCAGACTGAGAATGGCCAGCGCTGCCTTCGGCCCCACCCCTTGAACAGTGATGAGCATTTCAAACAGTTTTTTTGCCGCCAGGCTCGAGAAGCCGAATAATTCTTCCGCCTGCTCGCGCACATGATGGTAGGTGTAAAACTTAGCGTCTTGATCCAGCATCACCGCATCAAAATCACCAGCCGCCACGCTCACTTCATAACCAACGCCGTGAACATCAATCACGATGCTGCCCGCGCCAAATTTTTCAGCAATTGTACCTGAGAGATGGGCGATCACGGTCGTCTGTCTCCACCGCCCGGAGGATCTGTCGGATCGGGTGAAGTGCCGCCGTTACCCCCGCCCGTGCCGCCACCACCGCCATTGCTACCACCCGGATTTTGGTCATCATTGCCCGCATTGCCACACGACGCAGTCTTTCGCGAATGCTTCGTCGCATCAAATTTATCTTCGGTAATGGTGATGAGACGCTTGGTAGCTAGGTCACAGACGGTGATCTGCTTAGTGGTGGACGTTTGCCGACAATCCGCAGCGTTCTTGGAATATTTAGCGGCGTCAAATTGATCTTCAAAAATTGACTCCATTTGCTTGGTTGCGAGGTTACACACCTCGATCTTTGGCTTGGTCTGATCACATTTCTCGGTCGGGAGGGCGTTCGAGAGGAAATATTCTTTGTAAGCACCGGGGCTGGAATCATCAGCCAGGCCGCCATTACTACTACACACACTCCGCTGGACAACGCCGTTTGGCACGTCAAAGCCAGTTTTCGCGCCCGCCAGCAGCTTGGTCATTGTTGCCCGCCAAATTGGCGCCGCCACATCCGAACCGCCGCTGTTCATGACCTTATTGTTGTTATTACCGACCCACACGCCGACCGCATATTGCGGCGTATAGCCAATTGTCCAGGCATCGCGGTTATCATTGGTGGTACCCGTCTTGACCGCGACTGTTTTACCACCCACTGTGAGGCTGCTGCCAAACATTCCCGCCCGCGCAGCGTTGTCCGACAGGATGCTAGAGATGAGATAGGCGCCGCCCTGGCTGATAGCTTGGCGTGTGCTCGCTGCTTTCCACGAAACATTTTTGTTGAATTTGTCCTTGACTTCAGTGATGAGATTGAGCGATTCATACTGCGTACCGCCATTGGCAAAGGCCGCGTAGGCATTAGTCATCTCGCTCAGGCGCACCTCAGCCGAGCCAAGTGCCAGTGACAATCCGTAATTTTTGTTTTCGTCCAGTGTGCTGATGCCGAGTTTCTTGGCAGCTTGAATTGAACGATTGACACCATACTTTTGCATGATCAGAACGCTCGGGATATTGAGTGACCAGCTCAGCGACTTGCGCGTCGTCACCTTGCCGTTCCAGCGACGGGTAGCATTGTACGGCACGTAGCCATTAAAGTCAGTCAATTTATCATCAAAAATTGTTGCCGGCGTAATCACGCCATCAGCCATCGCTTGTGCATAATACAGCGGCTTGAAGCTCGAGCCAGGCTGCCGCGGCGTGGTCACCATATTGACCTTACCCCACTCGGCATTATTGTAATCAGCACTACCGACTAGAGCCCGCACCTCGCCAGTTTTTGGATCAATGACGATACCGCTAGCGTTGGTACCGCCGAGGCGATTGATCTGCTTCATTTGTTTGGCGATGTTTTCTTGGAGGAGATGCTGCGTATCGAGGTTCAGCGAGGTCTTGACACGGTAGCCTGAGCGCATGACTTTTTCGTAACCGTATTTGTCACTGAGCTGTTTGATGACCATCTCGGCAAAATGCGGTGCTTCGGAATTTGTGTGAGCCGCACCGCCGCCAGTATATGCCAGCTGTGTGGCTTCTGCCTGCTGCTTCTGCTCCTCGGTGATAAAGCCTTCAGTCTGCATTCGACCGAGCACCGTCTTTTGGCGCTGCTTGGCATATTCGGCATTACCGCTGATCGGCGAATAGCGGCTTGGTGCCGGCAGCACGCCAACTAGCATACTACTCTCAGCCAGTGTCAAATCCTTCGGCGATTTATTGAAATACACCTTGGCCGCCTCCTCGATACCAAAGGCGTTTTCACCAAAGTATACCGAGTTGAGATACATCATCAAAATCTGCTCTTTGCTATAATTTTGTTCAATAGCGATAGCCATAAATAACTCTTGGTATTTACGCATAAAGCTGTGTTCATTGCTGAGCAAATTGTTCTTGACCAACTGCTGCGTCAAGGTCGAGCCGCCGCCATGCCGCGTGATCGCTGCCCGGAAGATACTGAAAATATTAAAGCCGCTGTGCTTGTAAAAATCCTTATCCTCGCTAGCGATCAGTGCCTTTTTCATACTCTCAGAGATATCATTAAGCTGCACCAAGTTCCGCCGCTCGGCATTGCCAACACTATAAATTACCTTGTCGTTGACATCAGTCAGCACGATGCCGGTATTATTGCGGTTCATCAGCCGCTCCTGATCAGCAATGTCGCGGGCATAGTAAAGATAGCTGGCAATCGGCACGATGATCAAAAACAGTAGAATCGGTAGCAGACACACCATAATTTTTTTCGGCCGGCTCAGTCGCCAAAACCACAAAAAGTGTTTGTGTTGACGCGGTAATTTACCGGATTTCGCCTTGACTTGACCGAGATTGGCATACCGACCCATGTGCGGCGGCTGCTTCTTTATCGGAGCTCGTTTTCCCTTGCCTAATTGCACCATATATCAATTATACCACGCTGGGGCGCGTCATCGCTGCGTGGGTGATGGCCGCCGCCAGCGCGTCGGCGCAGTCATCTGGCTTAGGCGCCTGGCTAAGGCCTAGGTTGAGGCGCACCATTTCTTGGATCTGCTTTTTATCGGCCTTGCCATAGCCAGTTAGCGTCTGTTTAATCTGTAGCGGCGTGTATTCACTGATCACGAGGCCCGCCTTGTGTCCAGTCAGCATTGCCACGCCGCGAGCATGAGCCACAGAAATAGCGGTAGTAACGTTGCGCGCAAAAAATAATTTTTCAATTGACATCACCTCAGGTCTGGTCTCAGCGATGATCTCCGTCAGGCCATCAAAAATTTCCGCCAGCCGCTCATCCAGTGGTGTGTGCGCAGGCGTCTTGATCACACCAGCCGTCACCAGCCGGTAGCCACCCTGCTTCGCGTCAATCACACCAAAGCCCAAGATACCAGTCCCCGGATCAATGCCAATAATTCTCATGTGTTTATTATAGCATCTGGCCGGTATTAGTAATTAGTGCGAGTGGCCGTCTCGACGAGCTCCTCGCCAAGTTATCACTTGCCGCGCGTGATGGTGTGTTTCAGCCAGGCGGCAGCCCGACCAATTTCCCAGCGCCACTGCCAGCCAGCATAGCCAACCGCCAGCAGACTGACGCCGCCGAGCACCCACCAGCCCCACATCGCGCCCGTCACCTCCTTGACCTGTTCCGGCGCAAAGCCAGTTTTCGGCGCAGTAGCCAGCGCGACCTTACGGCAACGTTTCGTCTTTGGGTTGCGCTCAAAGCCTTCCGGGCAATCTTTTAGGATGTCATCGGCGGCAGCGATTTTCTTGCAGCGGCCAGTCGTCGGGTTACGAAATTGCCCATCAGGACATGGCTTCAATGTTTTGGCGGCGGCTGAAGCAATTGAGCGGCACCGACCCGTCGCCTCACTGCGGTAATAGCCTTCTTTACACGGCGTCACAAGCTTGGTTTTGGTGGTTTCAATCTTCCGACAGCGACGAGTTTCAGGGTGCCGATATTGACCGGCTGGGCACGGCGCCAACACATCAGACGCAGCAGGCGGCGCTGAAATCTTCACACATTTACCCAGTGCGCTACGCTCATACCCACTCTGACAATCCGCATATTCCTTAAACACATTGGCGGCATTCTCAGTAATTGCAAATGTTTGCTTCCATTCCCCGTTAAACAAACTCCACGACGAGTCTTTGGCTAGACCGGCAAACGACGTCTGGTCAATTTTATTGCCGCCAGCATCCAGCGCGTACACTTCACCGCCACCAGTTTTTGTTAATTTGAGGTTTGTCTCTGCCAGCCGAATGACATGCAGTGCCCCGGCCGCCAGCTCAATACTCCTGAACGTGTGCGTTGTGTCCTTATTCTTGCCTCGACCTTTCACGAGAATGGTGCAGCCCGTAAGGTCGAGGTCGCTCGTCCCAGCATTGATGATTTCGATAAACGGCGCGTCGACATTGGTCGCGATCTCATGTAATTTCAAGCCGCTGCAGCGATTACTCGGTGGCGCCGGATCAACTGGCGGACGCGGCTCGTCAGGCTCACTGCACGCTGGCAGCTCACGCAGACGCGGCGCCTCGCCGACCGAAAAATTGCTGGCGTTATCATCCGTATCAGTCACCACGCCATTTGTTTGGCAGCGCCAGGCGTGTAGCTTATCGCCCAGATTGATCGGGCTACCTTCGCGCTCTGACGCCGCACCCCAGCCGACCAGATCCGACACTCGCCCATCACTCATCACCAATTTGACAGAGCCACCGGTTGTTGCCAGCACTTTCCTGCCGTCAAACCGCAGGTCAGCCTGCTCATCAGCTAGCCGACTATCACTGACCACCAACGCCCCGCCCGCCGGCACTACGAGGTTAGTCGACACTGTCTTGAGCGTCGTCACATGCCCCTTTTGGCTAATATACTGCAGCGTCCAACCAGCGATATTGACTGACCCTGGCGACGGATTGTAGAGTTCAACGTACGCGCCGCGCGCTGTATCGAGACCGACTTTGGTGATCAGGAGTTTGGTGGACGTGCGAGCTACAGCTGGCGGCGCGGGAGGTTCAGGAGGCGTTGGCTTGACTGGTGCGGATGTTGATGGATCTCTGGGTGGCGTTGACGGGGCGGGCGTTGACGTAGATGCAGACGTACCGCCAGAAGTCGTGTCCGGTGTAACTGCTGTTGGAGCTGATGACCTGGTCGGAGCTGCCGGACTGGGTACTGGATTGACTGGGCGCGGCGCGGGCGTATCTGTTGGCGCAACCGGCGTCAAGTCACCAGCAGGAGGT
>CAUVPF010000045.1:0-6563 GCA_963553645.1 uncultured Candidatus Saccharibacteria bacterium
TCTCTCCCCGGCGCATACACTTATTGTCCCTGCGCTACAAACGGCAGCAATGCCAGATGGCGGGCACGCTTGATCGCCACTGCCAAGTTGCGCTGCTGCTTAACACTAAGGCCAGTTTTTGCCACCGGCTCAATTTGACCATACGCGTTAATATAGCGCATCAATGTTTTAACATCTTTATAGTCAAAAACCGTTGGGGTATCTTTCTTTAATCGCTTTGCCATTTTGTTCTCCTTTAGAACGGAATCTCGCTAAGGTCGATCGGTTTATCATCGATATCCGCTACAACCTCAGCCTGCTTAGTATTAGTGGTGTTACGCGGCGCAGTCGTATTCGCGCTGTCGCCACTCGGGGCATCAAGGAATGTCACGTCGGTCGCTGTTACTTCAATACGCGAGCGGCGCTTGCCAGTTTCTTTATCATCCCAGCTGTCCTGCCGCAACCGACCTTGTACCAATACGCGTCGACCTTTCGACAGATATTGCATCACCAGCTCACCGAGCTTTTCCCACGCCGTAACGTCGAAAAAGTCAGCTTGATCATCCTGTCCGGCACGGTCAACCGCGATACTAAAGCTAACAACTGTCCGACCAGATGGCGTTGTTCGCTGCTCTGGATCGCGCGTTAACCGTCCTAGTAAAATAACTTGGTTGATACTTCGTGCCATGATGACCCTCCTTTTTTATTATATATCGCGTCAAATATTAGGCTTCTTTGTCAGCCGCTTCAGTAGCGACCTTAGCTTCGCGCTCTTTCTGCTCAGCGAGTGCCTGCCGCGTTTTTTCATCGGTCTTGACCAGTAAATAGCGCAGTACTTCATCGGTGATATTCAGAACATTTGAGGTCTTGAGCGGCGCACTGCTTGGCAGCTTCACCTCAAGGCAAACATACACTGCGAAATCTTCGCGGCGAATTTGGTAAGCCAGTTTTTTCTTACCCCAGTTGTCTTCTTTGGTGATTTCACCACCATTGTCTTTGATCAACGCTCGAACCTTGTCCAGCGCCGCGTCCAAATTTGCTTCCAAATCTGGATGAATAAGAACGGTCAGTTCGTATTCGTTCATGTTTCCTCCTTCGGAATCCTTCACGGATGGTTATGCTATCTCACATAACCTTAGGTTATTATTCCCTCGTATTATACGGTAATCTGATGTAAAAGTCCAGCGGTAGACCCACCAGATCGTGCTACAATATAGTTCATGCGTATCGCTATTCAAGGACAAGCTGGATCATTCCACGAACAAGCAGCAAAACAATGGTACGGACCCAATACTACCATTGTTCCGTGCGTGACCTTTGGCGATGTCTTTCAAACCTATGCTCGCGGCCAGGCTGACGCCATTGTCGTGGCAGTGGAAAATACCATTTACGGCACCATCAACGAAACCTACCGTCACATCGAATCGTGCAGCGCCCCCATTGTTGGTGAAGTGACGCTTACCATTCAACAAACCCTCATTACCAATCCAGGCACAAACCTTGAAGACATCACCGCTGTCTATTCACATCCTGTCGCTCTGTCACAGTGCCGTCAATTTCTCCAAGAACACCTACCGCAAGCCGCACAAATTGAATATTTTGATACCGCTGGCGCTGTCGAATTCATCAAACAGCACGGTTCACCACACCTAGCAGCCATCGCTGGTGAAGCCGCTGCCGAGCTGTACAATATGCCAATTCTCAAGCGGCACATCCAAGACGGTCAGGACAACATCACTCGCTTCCTCGTCCTCGATCCAACCGCCACAGTGACTGACGCCGATCGAGCAACGCTTGTTGTCACTACCGCCCATCAACCAGGTAGCCTGCTCGAGATACTCCGTACCTTTGCCAATCAGTCAATCAACCTTGCCAGCCTCCAATCCCAGCCCATCATCGGCCAACCCTGGAATTACAAATTCTTTATAACCGTTGATGCTGCCGGCCCGTCATTGCAGCGCGCCATCAATAAGATCAGCTCAACTGGGCACAAAATAACATTACTCGGTGAATATCTGGCGGCACGTTAGTCTAACGAGAGGGCAAGACGCTAGACACACCACCACTGCTTACTAATTTATCAAGCTAGCTATTGCCCAGCTCGTCTATGCTTGAGACCAAAACATCACGGGCTTTTGAGCCGTTGGCTGGGCCGACAATGCCACGCTCCTCCATCTCTTCAATCAGCCGCGCTGCCTTGCCATAGCCAATCCGTAGCCGCCGCTGTAGATAACTGGTAGAGGCCTTACCGCCCTCGATCACCACTCGCACCGCGTCCATAAATGCTTCGTCTTCACCATTGCCGCTAAAATCAACTGCTATGCCGCCCTTACCATTTAGTTGTACTGGCTGCGCCACCACCTCATCATTGTACTGCGGTGCTGACTGCATCCGCAGGTGATCAGTAATTTTATTGACCTCATCATCGGTCACCCACGCACCTTGAATGCGCTTTGGCTTGCTCATACTCGGCGTATACAGCAGCATGTCACCCTGGCCAAGTAGTTTCTCGGCACCAATCTGGTCCAAAATAGTCCGTGAGTCCACCTGTGAGGCCACCGTAAACCCAATCCGTGCTGGCACGTTCGCTTTGATCAAACCAGTGATCACGTCAACACTTGGCCGCTGTGTTGCTAAGACCAGGTGAATACCCACCGCTCGAGCTTTCTGCGCCAAGCGAACGATCAGCGCCTCAACATCACGCGCCGCCACCATCATCAAATCAGCTAACTCATCAATCACAATGACGATATACGGCATCGCCCCGTCTTCGTGCTGTTGAATATTACCATTAGCATCCGCCACTGGGATCTTCTTTGCTCGCGTTGCCAGGCGTTGATTATAGCTCTTGATATCACGAATCTTCTCAGCTGCCAACAACTTATAGCGCCGCTCCATCTCATTGACCGCCCATTTCAAGGCCGAGATAGTCTTTTCTGGCTCAGTAATCACTGGCGTTAACAGATGTGGGATATCTTCGTACGGTGCCATTTCCACCTGCTTTGGGTCAACCAAAATCAATTTCATATCGCTTGGGCTGTTGCGGTATAGCAAACTAGTCAATAGCGTATTAATCATCACCGACTTACCAGAACCGGTCTGACCAGCGATCAGCATGTGCGGCATCTTGTTAAGCTCGCCAACCACTGCTTCACCAGAGATATCCTTACCGATGGCAAAACTCAATGGTTCACGAGCGTGCTTCCACTGCTTCGAATCCAGCACACCATATAGTCGCACATCAGCCGCTCGTCGGTTTGGCACCTCGATACCAACGGCTTTTTGCCCAGGAATCGGCGCCTCAATACGCAAGCTCTGCGCTGCCAAGTTCAAAGCAATATTCGTCTCCAACGCCGTGATGCGCGTCAATTTCACACCACTCGGCGGCCTCAGGGTATATTGCGTCACCTTCGGTCCAATATTGGCGTCTTCCATCTCCACATCAATGTTAAATTCCGCCAGCGTATCGTGAATGATCTGCGCGTTTTGCCGAATATCACCAGCGTCAGCCGGGCTCTGCTTTTTCTCTAGTAGATCCAGGCTCGGTGATTGCCAATTTGGATCATGCACCGAAACCAACGCTGCCTGTTCTTCGGCAGATTTGTCCTGCTTTACACTACCCCGTAAACTACTCAGCGGCGATGTCTTTTTATCCTTTGGCGTAACCGGATCGACGGTTGGGACGCCGGCGTTGAGTTTGATATCGCTTGATGACTTGGCGTTGGCCGCATCCTCGCGAGCCGCCTTCTTCATGACTGCCGCATTGTTATCATCCTCGGAATGATCACGCTTAAATGCCTCTGCCACTTTCTTAATCACTGTGAACGGCGACGTCTGGGTAATAAATAGCGCAGTGATAATGATGAGTACTACATATATCAACGCAGCAATACCCGGGTCGACCATGGCGCTCATTGCTTGATTGGCCATATCGCCGATAAACCCACCAGCCTCCGGTCGAGCTGGTGTTTTTACTAGCCCAAACAGCCCTGACAGCCACACTACTTCGAGGATGGCGGCTAGTTTCATTGCCAGTGGTAACCGATTATTCTCTGCTCGAAAAATCTCTACGGCAATATATATCAGCAAAATCGGCAGCCCATACATCGCATAGCCAAGTGTGCTCAGAGTCGCCTTATGTAGCCACTCTAACACCGGACCACCAACACCAAACCACGCTACCACCAGAAGAAGTGACAGCATAACGAGAAGCACCGCACCGACTTGCGCCCAAAAACCACTCGGCACATCATGCTTTGGAGCTGTAGAGGCTGATTTCTTGCGTGAGGGTTTTCGTTTTTTTGGCATAGCTGTTCTCATTATATCACTTTACTGATATTCGTATTGTAGCATATTTTACAACAATTAGCAAGAGCCTGTTAGTATGCCCGCACCTGGCCAACCTCTCGGGCCTTGGTATCATTCGCCTCAGTATCCGGTACTTGGCGGCGCGGGAAGCGGCGGCGCGGCATAGTTGGCAGAGTCATTTTCGATTCCGTCGCCGACGCAGCCCCAGGTTTTTTGCTACGCACCGGCATCTTTACGGTAGAAGCATTCGAAGCGACAGTCGATTTTACCGTTTTCAAACCACCAATTTCATTAACTACCGGGATGACAATTGGCGTCCGACGTGTCTGGTCGTACAGGATATGCGTGACTTCATCCTTAATTTCCTTCTTCACCACGTCAAGATCATACTTGCCAGTGAAACTACGCGCTGCCTTCTGCTTCAAGTACTGACGGATCATGTTCATCAATTCCTCAGAGTCACGCAGATAGATAAAACCGCGGGAGATAATATCTGGGCTAGTCAACAGCCGACCCGTACCACGTTGTACCGTCAGCACCACCACAAACATTCCCTCTTGAGACATATGAATGCGGTCTTTCAATACCACCTCAGAGACGATAGCGCCCGTATCATCATACATTACACCGCCAACTTGAATCCGGCCAGCTTTCTTAGCCTGCCGCTCAATATCAATCTCAATGATGTCACCGGCGTCGCACACAAAGATGTTCTTCCTCGGAATACCACACTCTTTCTCTGCCAGCCGTGCATTGTGGACCAGCATGTGGAACTCGCCGTGAATCGGCATGTAGTATGTTGGATTGAGCGCGTTAATCAGCTTAACGTGGTCGTCATAGTAACCATGACCCGACAAGTGCAGCGGCCCGATTCCCGTCAAGTGCGTCTTGCCATTCTGAATCACGTCTGAACCTTCGCGCATCAAGCCATCCACTGTTCGCACCACGTTTTTCTCATTACCCGGAATCGGATTGGAGCTAAACACCACCACGTCAGTACGTTTAATTTTAATGTACTTATGTGCACCCGTTGCCATACGGCTCAATGCCGCATTAAATTCGCCCTGTGAGCCGGTACAGACCACGGTTATCTGGCTATCTGGCAGCTTGATGATATCTTCCATCTTCATGACGGTGTCTTTCGGGATCTTAATTGCTCCCGAGCGCAGTGCCACCTCCAAGTTTTGAATCATCGAGAAGCCAGCAAACGCCACCTTGCGCCCGTGCTTATGTGCTTCCTCCAAGATCAATTGCAAGCGATGCACTTGTGACGCAAAACAGCTCATCAGTATTCGGCTACTACTAAACTTATCCATCACCTGACCGATAGAATACTGAATATCAAACTCGGTGTGCGTGTGCGTCCCCTCTGATTCGCAGTTGGTTGATTCGTTCATGAACATCAACACTCCCTCTTTGGCGGCAATCTCTGTCATGCGTTCGAGGTCAAATTTCTGACCATCAACTGGACTTTCCTCAAATCGCCAGTCGCCAGAGTCAATCACCACACCCAGCGGCGTCCGGATCACCACCGCCGTTGAATCTGGAATCGAGTGATTCACCCGCACCAATTCTACCGAAAAATGCTTCGATACTTGAACAACTTCGTGGCTCAATGGATCCATTACCCGAAAGTCCGGCTGAAAATCGGTATCCGCATCCGCCATCGACTTATCTAGCATACCAATGGTGAACTTTGAACCGTACACCGGCGCTGGAATTCGGTTAATAAAGTGCCGGAAAGAACCGATGTGATCAAGATGTCCGTGGGTAAACACATGCGCCTTGATCTTGTGTTTATTTTCCTCGAGCCAGGTGATGTCCGGCGTGATATAGTTAATGCCCGGATAATCGCTGCCCGGAAACAAAAAGCCCATATCCACAACGATAATTTCATCGTCATACTCAATGGCGTTCATGTTTTTACCGATGCCCATTTCGCCGACACCGCCGATTGGGATAATCCTGAGTTTTGGCTTGCCGCCGCGAGTGCGCTTTGGTTGCATTTTGGCGCTAAATTGTTCGCCGCCATAGCCGTTGTAAACTGATTTATTGACCGGAATATCGATCACGTGCTGCGACGCCCTGAGATTAACATTCTCGCTCGTCCGCCGCTGCGCCCGAAACACCTCGCCCTTGCGAGTGGTGGTGTTATTTAATACTGCATTATTACTCTTTTTTGATTGCGGACGCTTTTTAGCATCGTCCTTCTGCGGTGTTGCCAGTCGCCGCTGACCCATATTGTTATACTCCTTTTTTATTACAATAATCTAAAA
>CAUVPF010000046.1:0-6546 GCA_963553645.1 uncultured Candidatus Saccharibacteria bacterium
GCTCATAAAACGCAGGCGCTCTGGATGGAAGTAGAGTTGAATCTTGCCGACCGGGCCGTTACGGTGCTTGGCGATGATCAGGTCGGTGATATTCTGCACCTCTGGGTTATCCGGTTCGTAGTAGCCGGGGCGGTAAATAAAGCTGACGATGTCGGCGTCCTGCTCAATGGAACCGGACTCGCGCAGGTCGGCTAGCTGTGGAATTGGCGGCGTGCGTGACTCAACTGAACGGCTCAGCTGACTCAGGGCGATCAGCGGCACGTTGAGCTCGCGGGCAATTAACTTCAGGCCGCGGGAAATTTCCGACACTTCCTGGACACGGTTGCCGTTGTGATTGTTGGTGGCCTGCATCAGCTGCAAGTAGTCGACGATGATTAGGCCGATTTCGCCTTCGTGTGCCAAGCGGCGAGCCTTGGTGCGCATTTCTAGAATGCTGAGGCCCGGTGTGTCGTCAATGTAAATCGGCGCTTCTGCCATCTCGCCCATGGCCTCGGACAATTTTTCAAAATCATCGCCGCTTAGATTGCCGGTACGAATATTCCAGCTATCAACGCCGGCCGCGTCTGCCAGCATACGGTCGGTCAGCTGCTCCTTGCTCATCTCCAGGCTGAAAAACAGCACCGGCTTTTTCTCGATCGTCGCTACGTTGTACGCTAAGTTAGTCACCAGCGTGGTCTTACCCATGGCCGGTCGCGCCGCCAGGATGATCAAATCGGACTTCTGCAGCCCCGCCGTCATGGTATCCAAATCGCGGTAGCCAGTCCGCATGCCGCGCAGGCTACCCTTGTTGCGGTGAAGCTCCTCGATACGGTCAAAGCTATCGGTCAAGATACTTTCCAGGCTGACCAAATCTTGTTTCAATGACTGGTCGGAGACACTGAATAGTTCGGCCTCGGCTTTTTCTAATAATTCCTGGGTCGTCGTTGATTCATCGTAGCCGAGCTCGGTGATGCCGCTACTGGCCTTGATGAGGCGCCGCCGCACCGCTGTTTGCGCCACCATTTCGGCGTACGCCGCCGCGTGCGCTGCGGTTGGTACGTAGTTGGTGAGTTCCGTTAAATACGCCGAGCCGCCGATGAGTTCCAGCTCGTCCTTGCGCTTTAATTCATCGGTCAAGGTCAAGAGGTCGACTGGCTTATGCTTTTCAAACAGCCGCATCATACCAGCGAAAATTAGCCCGTGGTTTTTATCGTAAAAGTCGTTCGGTTTGACAATTTCTGAGGCGTCCGCCAGGACTTCCTCGTCGATGAGAACTGCGCCGAGTAGGCTTTTTTCAGCGTCCAGGTTTTGTGGCGGCAACTTGCCCGCGATGGTCTCAGTTTGGGTTTTTTCGCTCATGATAATTCCTCCAGGTTAACTTCTTCGCCGCCGCCCATCAGCTCGGCAATCTTCGCAAGCTCGGTGTCTTTGGGTGGGGCTTTTTGTCCGATTGTCGCAATATCTAGTTCGGTGCCGGCGACTTGTTGCACAATTGTCGCAATAAGCGGGCGATTTTTCGCATCATCCAACTTCTTTTTATTAAAGGCATTACCGACATACAGAGTCAAGGTGTTGCCGTTTCGTTGCCAGCTGCAGTGTTGCAACAATGTCGCAATAGCGAATGACTGCTCTTTGGCCAGAGTGATAACCTTATCCCAGTCGATGTCTGTAGCTGTAGAGTCTGGCGGGCTGTCTGGTGCTGGCGCTTCTGAAGTAGCTGCTGGTGGCTCTGGCTTTTCTACTGGCGGTTTGACTGCGGCAGTCGGTCTCGCGGTCGGCGTAGGTGCGGCCTCGGGTGATTTATAAGCTACACCCCCAGCTCCATCCATAAATATCGTCAATAATTTCAAATCCGGATGCGGGTGGCGGTCAACTTCGATTAGCTGCTTGACTAGCTGAATTAACTCTGGCCGCTGATGTAATCGCTCCCGTAGCAGCGACAGTAATTGACGGGACAGAACGACCGGATCAGTGCCGGCTTTATCTAGCTTGCCAAGCAGGCTCAGTGCTCCCAGTGCGTCGCGCTGATGATATAGCTCTAGCAGGTTCTCCAGAGTCTCAGTGGCGCTCAGTCCCAGGTACTGAGCAACGTCCGATGCGCTCAGCGGCTTATCAGCGCCAGCTAATGCCGATAATTGATCCAGCATGCTAATACCGTCGCGAAACCCGCCGCGCGAACGCTCAGCGATCAGCCGAGCAGCGTCTGCCTCGATGGCAAAGCCCTCTTTCTCAGCGATAGTCATCAACTGGCGCGCCATGATGTCTGTCGGGATGGGCCGGAAGAAAAATTGCTGAACGCGACTGAGAATGGTGGCGGGCAGCTTGTCAGCGTCGGTGGTGGCGAGGATAAATACCACGTGTGCTGGCGGTTCCTCCAGGGTTTTGAGCAGTGCGTTGAAAGCGGGTTTGGACAGCATGTGAACTTCGTCAATGATGTAGATTTTCTTCGGTGCAGAAACGGGCGCGACTTGGGCTTTTTCGCGTAAGGCGCGAATATCATCAACGCCGTTATTGCTGGCGGCATCAATTTCTATGATATCCAGGTGCGAGGCTTCCTCGTCGTATGGCAGCTGATTGATCTCGTGCGCCAAAATACGTGCCACCGATGTTTTTCCCACGCCGCGCGGACCCGTCAGCAAATACGCATGGGCGATTTTCCCCTGCTCCAGCGCTCGGCGCAAAATGTTGGTCACGTGATCTTGCCCCAACACCTCGTCCAAGCTGCGACTGCGATATTTGCGGTACAGTGCTTGACTCATTACTTATGTATTATAGCGCAAAGTGCAGGATTAGTAAGCTGTTTGGTGGTTGATTTGGAGATGACCCGCTGCGAACACACTTAAAACAGCGTCAGCTACGTGTTAGGTATCTCAAGGTCGACTGCTCCTTGCACTGCCTGCGCCCGGTAACCGATAAACTTTTTCACGTTATACGCCAGTAGTCGCCCGTCATATTCAGTGATGAGCACTGAGCCAATGACGCTAACAACCGTGCCAGCTAAGACCCTATTCCCTGTCATATCAATCACACTACTGAAGTCTCGGCCGTCCGTGTGAAAATAATCTTCGCACGTGATGAGCGTTCGGTTTGGAAAATCCAGTCCCAACTGGCGGTGAATGCGCATCAACGCATCAGCCAAGGTCTGTTCCGCCACCGTAGTATCGAGCGGCTGCTTGATCAGCCCCAGCTTTTTACTGGCGGCCACTGTTTCCATGATGCCATCCAGCTTGGCAATCTTCGCCTCATATTGCCGGGCGATCAACGCCGAAGCAAACGTCTCCAGTTTCAGCGCCAGGCGCGCTCCCTGCTCCAGCAACCGCCGAATACCGCGCTCTTCCTGCGAGATACCGACTTTAATAACTCCCGGTGCGAAATATGCCAGATAGACGAAGTGCGGGTTTTGGTTAATCTTTTCCTGCCGGGCTGACACTGAGTTAGCATGATAAAATGCTGGATTAAACCCAGTCCGGTTACGACATTTCAGACAATTTTCATACTTCTCATCGACCATCGCGCCATCAGGACAAGCCTGGCTGCAGTGATTGTCAAAATCCAGCCAGCCGGTGCAATATTTGGTGGAAAAGTCAAACTCGAGCGACAACTTTTGCCCAAACAATTCCCGCCGCTTGATTTCATCATCAACTTGACAGTCAATAAACGGCTGGTTATCGGCATTAAAACTGGCATAAGCGAGTAAAAAATCGTCTGGCATAACATAAGTATATCAAAAACCACCCGCACACACGGGCGGCTTCAAATATCGAAATGTTTTACAGCGGCGCTTCGACAGCTGCCCAGGTGGCATCCGGATTGTCATCAGGGATGATGATGGTGACTTGGTCGCCGACTTCGATGCGGAAGAAGGTGACGCTGGCGAGCAGGATGCGGTATTCGCGGCCGTTAGCTTCGACGTAGTAGACGCCGTCGTGTTGGACGAGGGTACCGATGACTTGCTTGCGCGCCACTGGACCGATTTGCTTGTAGATAAAGCTGCCGTCCTCGGCGATGGTTAATTTCAAGATGTCGCCCTCGACGAGCTTGGACTTTGAGGCGTAGTTCGCCGGGATTGGATAATTCTTGCCATCAGGCCCCATCATCATCTGGCCATCAAACACGCCCTCAATTATCTTGCCAGCAACATCGTCCGATGAGGTTTTCGGCGTGACGACTTGCCCGTCGTCGCCAACGATGCTAATCAGCAGCTCCTTGGCTGCTGCTAAGTTAGTTTCTGCTTCTTGGATGAGCGTCCTGAGGCGCTTAACTTGCTTTTCCGGTAAATCAGACATATGGCTCGCATTCCTTGTCTATTTTTGATAGTACGTGAGTGTAATATAGCACTAATTATGTGAGTGTGCAAGCCCCGCCGGCCTATTCGCATCGGCTAACGACTCGTCTTTCCACAAGGATAACAGATAGTCAGGCAAAAATGTGGTAATTTTTACTCTTGCAATCAAAATACCGCCCATGGTATAGGGCGGCATAATGATTTCGAAAACAAATTGGCGTTATGTTCAGAATGAAATTAGCTGAGCTCAACGCTAGCGCCAGCGTCTTCCAACGTCTTCTTTGCAGCTTCAGCTTCGTCTTTTGAAACTTTTTCCTTGACTGGTGCTGGTGCGCCGTCAACGATAGCTTTAGCTTCACCGAGGCCCAAGCCGGTAATTTCCTTAACAGCCTTGATGACTGCAACTTTCTGAGCACCTGCGTCCTTCAACGTAACGGTGAACTCAGTTTTTTCGTCAGCCGCAGCAGCGTCACCGCCAGCAGCTGGACCAGCAACAGCGACAGCTGCAGCAGCTGGCTCGATGCCGTATTCTTCTTTCAAGTGGTTTTTCAATTCGTTAACTTCCAGAACTGTCAACTTGGTCAGTTCTTCAGCCAATTTCTTAATATCAGCCATGATATGTCTCCTTAATTAGTGATTATTATCATCTCGAGTTATCCAATCTTCATCGCCTCCTCTTTTCGCGCCGCGCGCCTTCAGGGGCGCTCGGGCTGCAATCGCTGTACGGAGACTTATGAAGACCGAATAACTCGAGATGATTGATTGCTAAACTTAAGCCGCAGCTTTGGCTTCGATGCCGTCTAGTAAGCCGTGCAAATTGCCGCCCAGCGCGCCCACGGTGTCGTGGACTGGTGAGAGCAATTGTGCCACCACTTCGGCGACAAGCTGGTCTTTGCTTGGTAGACCCGCCAGCGCTTTGATGTCAGCTTCGTTGATGCTGAGGCCTTCACCTGAGAAACCACCAGCCAACTGCAGTGCTGGATGCGTCTTTGCAAACGTATCCAGAACCTTGGCTGGCATGACCTCGTCTTCCGCGCTGATGGCGTAGACCAACTGGCCGACCAGGAGGTCGGTGTCAGTTTCTTTGTAGGTGTCGACGCCCTGCAATGCTACGCGTACCAAGCGGTTTTTGACCACCTTGATGACCACGTTTGCTTCGCGGGCAGCCTTGCGTAGCTCTTGCAATTCAGCCACGCTCAGGCCCTGGTATCGCGCAAATGCCGTACCTTTGGCGTCTTTCAGAAGCTCTGTTAGTTCAGCAACCAAAGTTTGTTTTTTATCGCGTGAAATTGCCATAAAAATCCTTTCTTTGATTGAGTTAATTTCATTCTTTTCGCCAATTTGTTAACGTGCGGTAATGGAGAATCAAAAAGACGTCTTTGATTCTCGCACTACCAAAGACGTCAAATAAAACTGTTCGTTTCATCCCTCGGCGGCATATTTACATCTGTTTATCAGCCAGATCGCCGCTGTCTTTGGTAATGTTCCTCACCATTGTAGCAGAAATGACAACGAAATACAAGACGATTATGGGTTAATTTTTATTGATTTCCTTTCGGGTTGGGTTGAAGTGTTGGGGTTGTCAAATCACGTACTGAATTATTATATAATACTACACGGTTATTGCAATATAAACGTGCCTCGGTGCAGGTTTGACTAGGCCAATCTTGAAAAATTATAAGCGTTATGATAGGCTCGGGGTGCGTAATAGTAGTTTTATCATAAGGAGGGCGAATATATGAGAAAACTATTAATGCTAATATGCACAATGGTACTTGTCGCGGTTTTTATGCCGGCACGTGATGTAGGTGCGACATACTTTGGCGGAAAATTTCCGCATAGTCCAGGCTCCACTACTACACTTTATTATAAGTATAACGATCCTCATCGGTATAACGGGAACGTTTGGTAAGGTGCGGCCAACTGGCGTAACGCTGCTGCTAGAGTAAAGCCGACTCCGGGAGGTTCTGGTATAAAACTAACCGTAGTCGATGTATATGTAGATGACGGCTATTACGGTAAAACATGGATCAATCTAGGTCTGTCTGCAGCCACATACACTTCTGCTGGATTTAGACTCAATCAGCGCTACATGGATTCACTAAATGATTTTGATAGAACGTTTGTGTCCACTCATGAATTTGGGCACACTTTGGGACTTGCTCATACACAGGGTACATCAGAAAATAGCATAATGCGGCCTGGTGGAGGAAACTTTACATTTCCTTGGTACAATACGCCGATGCCGTACGACCGAGGTCAGATAAATAATCTATATAATT
>CAUVPF010000047.1:0-6501 GCA_963553645.1 uncultured Candidatus Saccharibacteria bacterium
GAAAAGATACATCACCACAAAGACAAATAATAGAAACCGGAGATCACACAAAAGATCCGTCTCAAGATCTAGGCAAGGTCACCATGGAGGCTGTCCAACCAGACGGTCAATATACAAAAAAACGCAAGGACAGCCTTGATGGTGTCGATATCGAAGATTTGATGCAGCCCACCCATGTCGATAAAAATGCTGCTAGGCTGGCAGCCGCAAAGCAAGCCGTGTACATGCTCGACCTTAATGATCTTGAAGCTCCTCAGGGATCTAAATAGTCAACTAATTAATGGTCCGGTAGGCGACGAGCAGCTCATAAAAGACTAGTGTAGTCGACCAATAGCTACACCCGTTTGCCAGCCGACTAAGAAGTTGTTACAATAATCCCCATGAGTACAAGCGAGCATAGCTGCAAAATCATCGCCCTCGTTGGCCTAGCCGGTAGCGGCAAAAGTTCGGCCGTCGAGTATTTCACCAAAAAGGGCATTCCAAAAATTTACTTTGGTGGCATCATCTACAAAGCCATGGAAGAGGCTGGTATCGAACCGACTTGGGATAATCAGCAAAAATTCCGCGAGGAAATCCGCCGGCGTGAAGGCAAAGATTTCGTGGTCAAACGCGTCGTCAAATCCGCGCATGATTTGATTGACGCTGGTCAAAAACTCATCGTCCTGGACGGTTTGTACACCTGGAGTGAATATAAAATCCTCAAGCACGAATTCCCTGGCCAAATGTCCGTCATCGCCGTCGTTACACCAAAACACCTGCGCTATCAACGCATGGCCAAACGCCCCGAAAGGCCGATGCAGCCGCGCGAAGTTGACCAACGTGATTGGTCGGAAATTGAAAACCTAGAAAAAGGTGGACCAATTGCCATCGCCGACTATTTCGTGATGAACGACCGTGGGCTAGATGAACTGTACGCTCAGCTAGAGGCCATCACTCACCACGAACATTTTTGCAAGGCGCCTGAGCAGTGCTAAGCTCTGTTAAAGGATATCATCGTATCACTCATACTTGCATAAAAGTATGTTATGTGCTATAATTTGAGCCATGAACAGAGCAGGACTATCCACACGCGAGCAAACATTAAACGCCGAACCACTCTCGGAGAAAGCGGTGAGAGGTATAGGCGACACCGCCATGCAGGCAAGCGGCGGCGAAGCTGACCAATCAGGTCAAACACCACCCACGGAATCCCGTTCTTTCACGAAGCCAGTAGGGGAAGAGGTCACACCCACCTGGTACACATTAATCCGCGGCAAAGTGGTACCTAAGCAGGGGCGCTCAAGGGTAGTAGAAGGACCTAGCTCAAATACTCGTATAACTTTTTAGCATCTTTGTGCTTCCTCAGCTTTGCCAAAGCCTTCGCCTCAATCTGGCGAATTCGTTCGCGCGTCACGGCAAATTGTTGGCCGACTTCCTCGAGCGTATGGCTTTTGCCGCCATTGTCCAGCCCGAACCGCATGCGCACAATTTTTTGCTCGCGATCGGACAGGCTCGACAGCACCTCAGCGACCTTTTCTTTCAGCAACTGATTAGTCGCTGATTCTTCTGGCGAAATTGTATCTTCATCCTCGATGAAATCACCCAGCACCGAATCTTCCTCGTCGCCATCACGCCCGATACCGGCATCCAAACTTGACGTCTCTTGTCGAATTTTATTGATGTACTCAATCTTTTCTGGCTCCATGTCCATTTCCTTGGACAATTCTTCCATCGTCGGCTCGCGGTTTAGCTCCTGGGTAAGCCGTCGCTGCGTCCGCACCAGCTTGTTAATCGTCTCGATCATATGCACGGGGATGCGAATCGTCCGGGCCTGGTCAGCGATCGCTCGGGTAATCGCCTGGCGAATCCACCACGTCGCATAGGTCGAAAACTTAAAGCCCTTGTCCGGATCAAACTTCTCCACGGCGCGCAGCAAGCCAGTATTACCTTCCTGGATCAAGTCCAGAAAATCCAACCCACGGCCCGAATACCGCTTGGCAATTGACACCACCAAACGCATGTTCGCCTCGGCCATCTTGTCCTTGGCTTTCTTATCACCTTCAACAATTCGCCGCGCCAGTTCCATTTCCTCATCCGAACTTAATAGCGGGATTTTACCAATCTCACGCAGATACAACCGCACCGAATCGTCCGAAATGTCATCCAGATACTGACCAGCGCTCAACGCCTCTAGATCTTCTATCTCCTCGTCATCATGTACCGCCGTCAAATCTGGCTCAAGTGGATCGTCATTGGTCGGGGTGTATTGCTGGTCGTTGTTCACGCATTCTCCTTAATCAGTGCGTTCAGCTGCTGCCGCAAGATGCGCGCCCGCACCTCATCGCTGAGCTCCTCAGCCTCACGCAAATCTTCTAATAATTGTTGTTTTTTTGTGTCGCGGTGTTTACGTATCAATTGCTTTACCAAACGCGCCATTTCACTGTCCAGAGCTTCCGGCTCCCAGTCCATGTAGCGGCGTTCACTTTTTAACTGTACTATTTTCACATACTGCTCAAATTTTTGCAAGGGGCGTGGCAATTTTTCTCGATCAAGTAGCGGCTCAGATTGCAGCGCCGTCACCACTGCTCGAGCTGGTTCATCCAAGCTAGCCGCCTCGAGCGCCCCGACCCAGCGCCGGGTCGACGGCTGACTGAGCGCCAGACCGACGATGATGTCCACTAATTCGTCACGAGGTTTACTCGGAGTCGCCTTTTCAATCTTTGGTTTTTTGAGCTGAGCAGGCGGCGCCAGTCTCTCAGCGCCCAGCTTCGCCCGCAAGGCCGCGAGACTGGCGCCAGTTTTCTCAGAAATCACCGCCAAATAATGCTCTTGCTCCACTGGATCTTTCAAGCCGCGCACGATTCTCAGCGCAGTTGTTGAAAATCGCCGCTTGCCTTCGGCCGTCGCCAAATCTTCCATCTCGGCGTGCCGAGCGATCACCCAATCCACGGCTGGCTGCGCCCGCTCAACCGCCGTTTTCCATAACGCCGCATCTTTTTGGATCAATTCGTCCGGATCTTTTACGTCATCCGGCAGGCTCACTACCTCTAGTTCCACGCCAATTTCCTGCGCCAAATTGATCGCCCGCTCCGTTGCGCTCACGCCCGCCCGGTCGCCATCAAATGCCAGGCGAATCCGCCCTGCCAGCCGGCTCAGCGCCTTCAAATGCTGCAGGGTCATCGCCGTCCCCGCCGTCGCCACCACATTTTTGACGCCGGCTTGGTGGCTGCTAACCACGTCCAAATTCCCCTCGACAATCACCGCCGCGTCGCTCCTACGAATCGCCTCTTTCGCCTGATACAGCCCAAAAATGTGGCGTGATTTATCAAATAGCAGTGTCTGCGGCGTATTCAAATATTTCGGCGCACGCGGATCGTCGCGAATAATTCGCCCCGTAAAGCCGACCACTTCGCCGCTGCTATCGCTCAAGGCCACCATCAGCCGTCCCCGAAATAGGTCGCCGCCAAACCGATTTACCAGCCCCGCGTCAGCCAGTTCCCGGCGTGAAAACCCCCGCTTCTCCAGCGCTTTTGTCAGCGCATCGCCCTGATCTGGCGCATAGCCGATAACAAAATCACCGATTGTCTGCCGATTCAGTCGCCGTTTTTTCACTGCATATTCTCGTGCTGCCAAATTTTTCACCAAGTTTTGCTGATAAAAATTCGCTGCTAATTTCAGCGCTTCCCTCGCTCGGGCTCGCCGCTTGGCTGTCCGTCCATCACCATGAGAAAATAAACTCAAATCCACGCCGGCCTTGCGCGCCAAATGCTCCAACGACTGACGAAAATCCATTCCTTCCACCAGCATCACGAATGAAAACACATCACCACCCTTGCCCGAAGAAAAATCATGCCAAATCTGTTTTTCCGGACTCACCATAAAACTCGGCGTCCGCTCATCAGTAAATGGGCTGAGCCCCTTGAGATTGCGACCCGCCCGCTTCAGCTGAACATATTCACCAATCACGTCCTCAATATTCAGTCGCGCCCGCACTTCTTCTTTGGCATCATTCATGGTTTTTATTATATCACTCTTTACCTCTGTTATTGTTTATGCTTTAATGGGTATATGCAGCCATATAATGACTATGACGTACCGACCGGTATCGATTATCTCAATCAGATTTCTGCACCGCCAGCGCCGCAAGGCTTTGATAAAAAATCCAAAATTATCTTGCTCGTTCTTGGCATTATTGGACTACTCGGCCTGGCCTTTATCATCAATGCCGCCCAAAACGCTTCCCGTGGCCCTTCATTAAGTAATCTTGCTGCTCGTCTGCAAAAACTCCAAACTGTCTCCGAGAAATTTACTTCTCGCCTCAAATCCAGCCAGCTCCAAGACGCTAATAGCTCGCTTACCGCCGTTCTCACCACTGCCAATAAGTCTATCGAGACACCAGCCGCCGCCCAGAATATCGATGTCAAAAAAGACCTCAAAAATATCACCGCGCTCGACCCACCGACGAAACTCGAGGAAAAATTTGAGGATGCCTATCTCAACGCCGACCTCGACAACACTTATGCTTACACCATGAATACCGAGCTGGCCGACACACTCTTGATGATGAATCGTATCAAAGAGGGCTCGCGCAGCAAAAGCACAATTGACTTTCTCGAAAAAACTATTTCCGACCTCACCAACGTACGCAAGCAGCTCATGGCGATCACCGGTGATTCGGAAAAGTCATGAATTGACTCGCCCTGCCACCAGCTAGGGGCGGATCGACACCACTTTTCTCAGCGATTAACCCCGCCGTCCTGCTTACTCAGCCACTAGCCGATAGCTCAACCGCGCCAAATCAAAAACTTCCTCATCGCTCAGCTGCCCCGAGCAGATGATGGTATTCCAATGCTTCTTATTGAGGTGATAGCCCGGTAGCACCGTTTCGTATTTTTCCCGCAAATCCTCAGCCAATAACGGATCACATTTCAGACTGACCCTGAGCGGCTTCGAGCCCTCCGCCACTAGTGCCACCATCCTCCCCGCACCGTCATTGTCCCGACCAAATTTATACACGGCAACGTCCTCGCCAAAGGGATAATCCAGCCATACGCCGGGCAAACTAAGAATAAATTCTTCAAATTGTTTATGAGTCATGAACTAATTATACAATCACAATGTCTTGAGAGCAATTTTCTCAGCAATTCCTAGCGTTACACTAAATCGGCTCGCAGCATTTACCGCCACAGCCGCCATGCCGCGAAGCACCGCTCGTGTTCGCGCCCTGAGAACATCTCGCCCAGTCAAGCCCTTTTGCTGATCCCGCTCTGATTGCGGCGCCAATCGAATCGCTCGCCAGGCCAGTGCCAAGCCTTGCTGTTTTTCACCCACCAAACTTTCAACCATACTCCAGCGAGATGTCATATTTATCTCGTACTGGTCAACGTTCACACCTTTAGAAAACTCATTTACTTCTGCCATATCACGCTCGGCTTGCCGTGTCATGAGTCGCGCCTTGTCTGCCATTTCTTCATCCTGACCATCAGCCAACAGATATGCCTTTAATGCAAATACGCCAACATACGACGCCGTGGCCGACCGCTCTCGCAATGTCTCAGTCTCAGTCTCAGTCCCACGACTCCTGTTAACTGCTGTATCATGAATATCATATGCACAATCAATATACTCAAGTGCCGCATCATTTCGACCCAAACGATCACTCGCGGCGGCCATATTACGATATACCTCTCCGAGCAGTGATTCATTACCGGGGCTGCGCAGCTCCTCCATCATCAATGCTTTTTCGCCAAAGTATACAGCCTTATCAAAGTGACCACGCGAAATCTCATTCGTTAGCCCAGTCATATATTGCTGTAGTTCAGAACTCACTGCACACATTTTGGTCAACTCCTTTTGTCGAAATAGTATCAGAAAAGTATAATTTTGTCAAAAATTTAGTGGTTGTAAATGTGCTGGCTGATAACCTAGCTCTTTACCTTTTTCAAATAATACTGAAGCTCCATGATGCTACCGCGAATGTCCTCCAGCGCTCGGTGATCCTCTGGCTTGGCAAATTTCTTGCCATATTTGCCTTCAAACACCACTTTCCAAGCACTGACATCCAACATCCGGTAGTGGAGGCGTTTTGAAAACTTCTTGAACCAATGATCAATAAAGCGCCGGTCTTGGTGAATCGAATTACCCGCCAATAAAATCGGCGTGTCATCAAAATGCTCATCCAAAAACGCTAAGATATCGCGCTCGAGCTGCGCCTTGGTTGTCTTGATGGCTTTGTTTTGCGCTATCAACTGCTCACGCGCAGCCGCACCATCACCGTACCAAAACGACTTATTCTTATCAAATCGTGCTTGCATTTTCTTGCTGCACCAATGCGCCGCACCCTCAAAACGAGCAATCTCGGTGAATTCCCAGTCAGTCACAATCATCGCCACCTCAATCGGAAAATCCTCCACCGGATCTAGTCCCGTCATCTCCATATCCAGCCATAAAATTCGCTGCGGCTTGAATTTCGCTTTCATATTTCTAGTTTACCACTTTTTAGCAGCGTGCTACACTAAAACC
>CAUVPF010000048.1:0-6291 GCA_963553645.1 uncultured Candidatus Saccharibacteria bacterium
TTACTAAAGCTCACATTTCCCAAAGCATCATCGAACACGAAGAAAATTTTGAACGCCTAAAACAACTGTTTGGCCAGATTCCTAACCGCGGCATGTTTATCGAGGCTATGATGAATGAAGGTTGCAAGTATTTCCTAGAACGTGAAACACTGTCGCCAGCAGAGGCTATCCAAGCAATTCACGACGCACACGGCGTTGCAATATTCGCCCATCCTATTGCCAGTTTGTACGAAGATATGGATATGACAGCCCTCCGCGATGTGATTAGCAACACTGATTTCGACGCACTCGAAGCGTTTTATTACTATCATGACCAATCCAGAGGCGGAGCAATGGTAACAGCAATTGATCAAATGACAGAACTTGCTCAAGAGTTTGGGCTTGCTGTGAGCGCTGGCTCTGACTACCATGGTCCAAATCCAGCTCATGGTCGTCAGACCGATGTAGGGTTCAAGGGAATGCCAAGAAAACCTGGATTGAAATACCTGAAACCTTTGGAAGAAATAGCTCTCAAATATGCTTCTTAGTAGCAGCTAGCTTAGCAAATAATCCCGCCGCCCAAGCATTCCTCACCATCATATATCACGGCTGACTGGCCTGGGGCGACGGCGCGCTGCGGCTCAGACAAGACAACCGTCACTTTCTCGCCAGTATCGTCATTCACACGCGCAACTTCCGCATCGATCAATAGTGCTCGGTGTCGTACCCGAACCTGATAGGTACCATCTTTTGGTGGTTCACCAATCCAGTGAACACCAGCCAGTGTCAGTTCTTTCCGCCAGAGATTTTCATTATCAATTAAGCGCGATACGTAAACTTCGTTCTTTGCCATGTCTTTACCGACGACATAATACGGCAAACCCCCACCAATATCCAACCCATGCCGCTGCCCCAAAGTGTAAAATATCGCCCCGTCATGCCGACCAACAACCGCGCCTGTTTGTTGATCGATGATATCGCCAGGGCTCGTCTCAACATATTCTGACAAAAACTCACGAATTCCCACCTGCCCAACAAAGCAAATCCCCATCGACTCCTTTTTACTAGCTGTCCACAAACCCCGCTCTTTGGCCATCTCGCGTACCTCAGCCTTGGTAAAATCACCAAGTGGGAACATAGTCTTTGCCAGCGCCTCGGACATCACCCGGTAGAGGAAATAGGTTTGGTCTTTATTGTCATCGTATGCCCGGAGCAAGCGCCCCTCGCTTGTCCTAGCATAATGTCCCGTCGCGATATACTCCGCACCCGCTGCCAACGACGCCTCTAAAAACAACTTGAATTTCACTTCTTGATTGCACATGACATCAGGGTTTGGCGTGCGACCTGCTTGGTATTCGCGGATCATATAGTTAACGACATTTTGCTTATACTCTTTCTGAAAATCAAACACCTGAAAATCAATCCCCAGCCCCACCGCCACGCGCTTGGCGTCAGCCACGTCTTCCGCCCACGGACAGTGCATACCCGGCAAATCTTCCGACCAGTTTTTCATATACACGCCAGTTACCTCGTGACCTTGCTCGACTAGTAGCGCTGCCGCTACCGACGAATCAACGCCGCCCGACATACCGACAAACACCCGAGCCATCAGCGCGACACTCCCAGTGCAAACAAACCGATCCGCAGCAATTCGCCGACCGCCAACCACCAACCCCAGGGTGTCAGCCACCACCATGCACTCCAATGCTTGTCGTGCGTCGTCGGGTGTGCCCGCAGCTCAACATTCGGCAGTTGCGCTGAAAACTCAGCCAGCGCTCGCCGCATGTGATAGCCGCTAGTGACCAGAATGACACGCTTGATACCGCGCTGCGCTATGATACTCGCCACTTCTTGGGCATTCTGCTTGGTAGTTTCTGAACGTTCATCCATCACCAAGCTCGCCACCGGGACACCCGCTGCTTCGGCTTGTTTTCTCATAGCGGCGGCGTTAGACGGGCCGGATTTATCAGCCGCGGCACCAGATAGGATAATGGTCGGCGCCCAGCCAGCTTGATATAATTTAACTGCCTCAGCCGTGCGTGCTTCGGTATCGCCGCCACTAATAACGATGATCGCGCCTGCTTTTTGACACTGCCCCGAGCCAGGTTGTGTACAATCTTTCAAATCATCAGGCGATAAGTAACAACTCAGGCCGACAATGACTGCGACCGCAATTAGCACCAAACCAATTAACCGGTGAATCATCGCGTTCGCTCCTGCTCTGTACGCACTGCAGTAATAATCTCGTCTGCCGCCCGCATACCTTGCGTCTCATCGTTCAACCGTCCCAACGTCAGCCGCAGACTACCGTCAATCGCCGCATCGCTCAGCCCAATCGCCGCCAAAACATGTGATTTTGTACCGGCATTAGCCGCACAAGCGCTACCCGTCGCCACCAGCACGCCGCGCGTTTCCAATAAAAACACTAATCGCTCAGCATCAACACCAGGAAATGAAATATTGAGAAAATTAACCAGCGATTTTTTCTGATCAGAAGAAATAATCATGTCAGGAAATGATGCCGATAGTTTTTTTGCCAACACATCACGCAGACCTCGCAGCCGTTTTACTTCACCGCTGCGACGCTTGGCAGCTAACTCCAGCGCCGTCGCAAAGCCGACCACGCCAGCCACATTTTCCGTGCCGCTGCGCAGCCCCGCCTCCTGCCCGCCGCCAACGATATTTGGCTGTAGCTTGACGCCCGGCCGTATCCAAAGCAAACCAACCTGCTTCGGCCCATAAACTTTTGCCGCCGATAGCGTCAACAAATCAACACCCAATCGCTTAATTTTCACATCCATCAGCGCTGCAGTCTGCGAGGCGTCAGTATGAAATATAAGCGGTGTTGATTCGCCATTTTCCTGGCGCCGCACGCGCTCACACCTCACAACTTCCGCAATTTCTTCAATGGGCTGGATATACCCGAGCTCATGATTCGCCAGCGCGATGCTCATAAAACCAACATCTGGCGTTAACAGTTTTTTAACGGCCTGCGGATCAATGCGTCCGTTTTTCAGCGGCGGAATGAGCCGAACGTCCGAGCGCGCTTTTGCAGAATTGATAACCGAGCTATGCTCAATAGCCGAGACTAAACTCACGCCAGACGCCGCGGTAAACGCCAAATTGATAGACTCCGTGGCGCCAGCCGTCATCACTAATTCATCCGCGCCCACGCCCAGCACTCGCGCAATACGCGACTTTGCCTCGCGGTAGTCGCGCTTGACGGTGACCGCCGGTGCATATGAGCTAGACGGATTAAAAAACTTCTCGGAAAAATACGGCTGCATTGCCTCAATCACCAACGGATCTATCGGCGTGGCAGCAGCGTGATCAAGATATATCATAGAAGATTTCACACGTACCATTATACCAAGCAGTCCAGATGTCGGCTACACCAACTGCCCAGTTTTTGGGTCACGGTTATACAGCTGACGCGCCACTCGTTCATGATATTCACTGACCGCTAGTACAAAATTCTGCAACTCCTGACCCTCGAGATAGCCATATTGGTAATTAGGCTGAATCTTTAAGATGCCCTTTGACTGTACCTCGTAGCGCGTCGTCAGTTCACGACGCTTACCGTCCTTGCCCATCACTTCTTCGTGCCAAATCCACGTCGTTTTATCGAGGTTAAAGAACGTCCGCCGCACGACATGAGCCGGCTTTTCACCAAAAATCGTTGCCCCAATTTCACTCTCCAGTTGAATTAATTCGCGCTCAGTCAGTTTCTTCAGCGGCCGATCTTTACGGGTAAGTCGCAGCAGCGAACGCGTTGATTTCGGGACCTTTGGCGCCGAGGCGGCGTGAGCAGACTTCGTTGGTTTAGGCGAACGTGAAAGGCGTGTGTTATCCGCCAAAACGAGACCAAGGGCTTTTTTGAGAATCGTTGGCATAAATCACCTCCTTTCTAGGCTGCTCGTCTATAATTATTTCTATGATCCTTTGGCATGGTGTCAGACGCACCGAGTGTTCTTGCTGCAACTGCATTATAACCCACTCGATACGCCGCAATGCGCCCACCAATTGCTTCAACTAATTCTTCTAGCTTGCGCCGTTCCGCTGGCGATACCTTCGCCGGCTCGGCCGCACCATCAACCACCTCGGCACTACCGCGCACTGCTGCTTCGGACGGACGCGGCGCCACCCGCTGTGATCGCTCTGGGTGTGCTTGCGTCGCCAAATCCAGCGCTTCGGCCCGCGCCTTTTGAATCGACATCATTTCTGTGATTGGTCTTGGCTGCTGATTCATTATCTCTCCACTGTTACAAGCCAAAAAGTGTTACCGTGTTATCGGTCGCTACTTTTTCGAGGTCGTGAAGCGCTAGCTTGCGCTCCGCCGCCCAATACTTCGCCACCAACTCCACATATTCTGGCTTATTCATCTTACCACGAAATGGCTTTGGTGTCAAGAATGGTGCATCAGTTTCTAATAATAATCGCTCCAGTGGGATGGAGGCGAATAATTCTCGCTGTGTTTGGTCTTTGGTGAAGGTGCTAATGCCGTTCAAGCCAACATACAATCCGCGGGCAAATCCCTTCTCCAAATTGCGGCGCGTATCAGTAAAGCTGTGTAGTACGCCGCGCACGCCATGGAAATTATCAAAAATTGGCCAAAAATCATCCCACACCGATGGCTGATCGGGCGCACCATCGCGAATATGAAAGCTCACCGGCAAATCATAATCCACCGCCAGCTGCAGCTGCGCCTCCAGTGCCTGGATCTGCACCTCGCGCGGGCTGTGATTGTAATAATAATCAAGTCCAATCTCACCAATCGCCACAATCGGCGAATCCTCCGTCCTATTTTTTAGCAGCCGCTCTATCTCGCCCCAACCGTCCTTGCTGTCATGCGGATGAACGCCAACTGCCGCCCAAGCGAAGTCGCGACTCGCGGCAAATTCTACTGCTTGACGACTACTGCGCCCATCAGTGCCAACGCAAATCATGCCGATACCCGCTGCAATTGATTGCTGATATAGCTCCTCACGATTGTCCGTGAAGAACTCAGTGTCGTGCACATGACAATGCGAATCAATCAAACGCAAATCCGTCGCTTGAGTCGCTTCTGCTTGGTTCATCACTTGCTGCCTTGTACGTCTGTTTTTGGTGCGCGTGGGTCGGGCGTGTGGAGATATTTGCGCGGGAATAATGGTGTCAGCTCTGGTGGCACGACCCCACTAGCAAACATATCGTGAATCTTCTCAGCAGTTTGTGGCATGAATGGGCGCAACATGTCAGACACTTGTAGCAATGTACCGCAAGCATACGCTAAAATCTCGCCTAGGTGTGCTTCAGCTTCTGGGTCTTTGGCCCGTTTTTTGGCAATTTGCCACGGCTGGACGCGCTCGATGTACTGGTTCAGTGAGCGGACAATTTGCCAAATCTCATCCATGGCTTGGTTGAAAGCAAAGCTTTCCATGGAGTGGCGATACGGTCCCATGTCGTGTTCAGCTTGTGGCGCATCGCCAATGACACCTGCTTGATACGACTGCACCATCTTGGCCACACGCTGCACCAAATTACCGAGGTCATTGCCCAACTCACCGTTGTACGCGGCTTCAAATTTCTCCCAGGTGAAATCACCGTCGTCCTGGGTTGGCACGTGACGCAGGAAATAATAGCGAAAGGCCTCGACACCGTAGTGCGGGATGATGTCAGCTGGGCCGACACCGTTGCCGAGACTCTTACTCATTTTGGCACCGCCAACGTTGATAAAGCCATGCACCAACAGCACCTTTGGCAGCGGTAAATCCAGCGCCATCAACATCGCTGGCCAAATTCCGGCGTGAAAACGAAGGATGTCCTTACCAATCACCTGTACGTTCGCTGGCCAAAACGCCTGCCATTCCTCTGGACGATCAGGATAACCAATGACCGTGATGTAATTGCTCAGCGCATCCAGCCAGACATACATCACCTGCGTGTCATCACCTGGCACCGGCACGCCCCAGCTGAGGTTCTTGCGCGGACGCGAAACCGACACATCTTTCAAGCCATCTTTCATCAATTCCAAAAACTCTTTTTTGCGGAATTCAGGCACAATTTTCATCTTGTTTGATTCAATCGCCTGGCGAATTTTGTCCGAAAATGCGCTGGTCTTAAAATAATAATTTTCTTCGCTCAGCCGCTGGTACGACGCTTGATGATCAGGACAAATGCCATTATTTTCAGCCGCCTCCTTATCAGTGACGAACGCCTCGCAACCTTGGCAATACCAACCCTCGTACGCACCTTTGTAGATATAGCCAGCCGCAGCCAGCTTCTGCCAAATATACTGCACCGCGCTAACGTGATGCGGGTCAGTTGTGCGGA
>CAUVPF010000049.1:0-6138 GCA_963553645.1 uncultured Candidatus Saccharibacteria bacterium
ATGATAAAATTAAGACCGTGAGTCAACTGAATTTTAATCGCTTGAGAAATGATATAGGAGAGCCTGTTGTCTATGATGTAGTCCCAGATTCAGAGAGAGAGAGTTATAAGTATTGGCGTGGCTTGAGCTTGGCGCGATTGGCGCTGGAGCTTTCACGGGGTAATCGCACCTTTCAGTTTGGTGCTGATGGCGTCCATTTCGCAGATTTTCATCTATATGCGCACAATGTAGCACGTGACATTGCTGCTGGTGCAAGGCCTTTGCAGGCTCAGCCAGAAGATTGTTCCGCCATTCAGCAGGCTATTGGCGAACGGTTTACCAGTAAAACGCCTCACTCAGCACTAGTCGTTGCATATGCGCGACCAAATGCTTATGCGGTGCCGTCCGATAGAGGGCTGTGTCATGGTGTTAAATTGTATGGACGACTGACCGACTTAGATGAGTATTCCCAAGAGTTTATTCAAGATTATTTTGGCCTCAGTTCACTTGCATAAGAAGCGAGCGAGCGGCGACATTATATCATCTAGCAATTGATGGTATAATTATCAGTAAATGTCTCATATTACCGTCCAACCATTGCCTGGCTACAAAGAAGTCAAGCCCTTCGTCTATGCGGGCTTCTTTCCGGTGTCTAACGAAGATTATAATGACCTGAAAGAGGCGATAGAAAAGTTGAGCCTGAGCGACTCGGCGCTGCAGTTCGAACCGGAAAACTCGCCAGTGCTGGGCTATGGCGTGCGGATTGGTTTCCTCGGCTTGCTCCACATGGATATTATTCGTGAGCGGCTGGAACGTGAGTATAATCTGGACCTCATCGTCACTAATCCGAGCACGGATTATCAAGTTAGCCTCACCAACGGCGAGGAGCTGGATATCAAATCAGCCAGCGAATTGCCCGATCCAGCACAGATTACGGAGGTTCGCGAGCCGTGGATCGATGGTGAAATTGTGGTGCCGCAAGACTACATCGGTGCGGTGATTCAGCTGATTGTCGCCAAGCGCGGCCGGCAGAAAAACCTCAGTTACATCGACGAGCGGGCGCTGATTTCGTTTACGGCGCCGCTGGCAAATCTGCTGACGGATTTTTATGACCAATTGAAGTCGGTAACTAGCGGCTACGGTTCGTTTAATTATGAACTAGCAGGGTATCAGCCGGAAGATTTGGTGCGGGTGGATTTTTATGTGGCGGGCGAAATGGTTGATGCGCTGAGTGTGATGTGCCATCGCTCGGAGGCGCCAGGCTTGGGTCGGGAAATTGTCAAGAAACTCAAAGAAGTGGTGCCGCGCCAGAGCTTTGAAGTGGCATTGCAGGCGGCGATTGGCGGTAGGTTTATCGCCCGTGAAAACATTGGCGCTTACCGCAAGGATGTTACTGGCTATTTGTATGGTGGCGACGTCAGCCGTAAAAAGAAGCTCCTCGCCAAGCAGGCTCGCGGTAAAAAGCGCATGAAACGCTTCGGCAAGGTCGATATTCCGTCAGAAGCATTTACAATAATGTTGAGGAGAAATTAGTGAAAGTAAAAGGATTTAAGTCGCAAGAATGGCTAATTGGTAACCTGTATCAGGCCTCAACGTTGGCTGATAAGAACGAGCGCCCTTATGCTGATAGTAATATTTCAGTTGAGGAAGTTAAAATTAGTGGTCTCAGACCAACCCAATATTATGCAATCGGATCGGGGGTAGAGAATCAATGGTGGTTGCGTAGGGCAACTCTTGAAGTCGGTGAAGACACGCTGCGGATGGAGAATGGGGGGATCATCATAGATGAGAAAAAAGGGGGTGGAGTGATGCTTCCGCCTATCGTTGAAGAATATGAGCATGAGGGCCTACTGCTTGTTGATGGGATGCATCGGACAACATTGGCGAGCTGTTTAGGCATGAAGAGCATCTTGGCTGTAGTAGTGAGAGACATTAATCCTAAATTTGCCGTTCTACAGCGTCAATTGCCAAACGAATGGAGCGAAGTGGTCATGTTTCCAACACTTGAAGCTTTAAAGCGTGCTCGCCAGAATGGTTTTGTTCATCGCAGAAAAGGCTATGCACCGAAGAATAAAAATGTAGCATATCGTGATTTTTCATCTTTCACTGGCAGAGGTAAAGATGAACGAAAATAAGAAACCAATTATCTATATCGATATGGACGGCGTGCTGGTGGACTTTACATCGGCCTTGACGAAGGTTCCGCCCGAGATGCTTGAGAAGTTTGCGGGTGAGTATGATAATATCCCGGGTGTTTTTGCGTTAATGGATCCAATGCCGGGCGCCCTCGAGGCGGTTGATAGGCTGAAGGAGAAGTATGATCTATATATTCTCTCGTCATCGCCATGGGAAAATCCAACGGCACTGGGCGATAAATTGGCATGGGTGAAGAAGTATTTTGGCGGCGACGGTCAGGAAAATATTTTCTATCGTAAGGTTGTTTTTTCGTCGGTCAAGCAGTTGAGCCGCGGCGATATCTTGATCGACGATCGGACGGCCAGGGGTGCTACTGAGTTTGTTGGCTGGCACATTCATTTCGGCACTCCGCAGTTTCCTGATTGGCAATCGGTGCTGGATGAGCTGCTCTAGCGGCTCGGCCGGTGCGCTGCTTGAAATCACTGAGCATAACCAGTATAATGGTGACAGAATCAATCAGAGGAAGGAGAGTCATATCGACCAGCTGACCGTAATCATTTTCGGTATCGACATCTCCCAGGGGATGGGGTGGTACTGATGAAGTTGATGAAGCTATTTAAAAAAGCTCGGCTCGGTAAACGCCGTAAGGGTGAGGTATCGGATGTTGATACGGAAGCATTAGTGTCGCGTCAGCGCCCGGCGGCTACCTCAGTACCTGCCGCATCTCCCGCATCGCCCGCGCCGCGTTCTCCTCACTCTGCGGCTGCTCCGGCTCGGCGTCATAGTATTCAGCGGCAAACTGTAGCCGCGCAGTCAGCTCGTTCTTCGGCTGCGTCTCGCGTTGTGCCGCCGCAACCTTCTACTCATTTACCTCGCTCGCGTTCTGCCGCTCCTCAAAAAACTCCCGCTCCCAATCCGCCGGCTAAACCTCACCCTAAAAAACCGGCAGTCTTTCATGACATTATGCCGCCGCGTGGCGTCCAGCGCTCGCGAAACGCATCATTTACCAAGCCGTCCGTCAAGCCCCAGCCGCCAAAGCACGCCCTCTCACCGTCACGTGCTTCACTGATCAAGCCCACTGCTTCGGCGCCGGCCCCGGCCAAGCGCCCGCTCAATAAACTCTCTTCTGTTAAAGCTCAGCCAGTCAAGCCGCTCTCATCACATCCGTTGCATCCACCATTGACAAAGCCGCCACTCTCGTCTCAGATGTCAACTCGTCCGCTTAATCCCGTAGCCGCTGCGTCATCTCGGCGTCCAAACCAACCATCAGTTACAGCGCCCCAACCAACCACCAGTCGCCCGCATACTAGTCCTCGCACCAGTACGCCGACTGATACACAATCGACTACCAAGCGCCCGCTATCCCAGCCGCACCAACTGCCAACCCAGCCAAAATTACCGCCACAGCCAAAGGAGCTGACTCACCCGCAAGCCACCGCTCATTCCCGTGCTCACATCGCTGTACCGTCTCGCCGCCCTCAGCTAACGCATCGTCCGCCGCATATTCGGGCGATGGATATGGTACATAGATAGTAAGTCGCAGCTGCTCCCGGAAGTTTAGGCAATAATCTGGTATAATACTCATATGTCAGATCTTGAACGTGTCATCAGGGAGTACCAGCCGACCGAAGCGGCCGTAGCGCTGGTGCGAGATACTAAAATTGCGCTGCTAACTGGTATTTCCGGCGCAGGCAAGGATACGATTAAAAGGCGGTTATTGCGATCGCCGTCATTTCGTGATATCGTGTCGCACACCACGCGGGAGCCGCGGGCAAATAACGGTCAGCCAGAGCGCGACGGCATCGATTATCATTTTATTGATCAAGCAACCGCGCTGACTATGCTCGAGCACCATCAGTTCATTGAGGCCAAGTTCGTTCACGGCAAGGTGTATGGTACCTCGACAGCCGAGCTGCAGTTAGCGCATGACCATCAGCAAACGGCGATCACTGACATTGATGTACAGGGCGTGGCTGAGTATGAGCAATTGGCGCCAGGCTGTATCGCTATCTTTATCGTGCCGCCGGATTATCCAATATGGCTGGAGCGATTGAAGCAGCGGTACGCGACGGAAGCAGAATTTCAAGCGGCCTGGCCGAAGCGCCGCCAGTCAGCCATCGCCGAGCTTAGTCACGCGCTGGAAGTGCCGTATTACCACGTGATTATCAATGATGATTTGACTCGAGCGGTGCGGGTTTGCGGCGAAATTATTGAGCGCGGTGATGTGTTTAATCGGCGTGATGATGAGGCGCGGTTGATAGCGCGGGACCTCCTCGATTATTTGATAAGTGAGGACGCGGCCTAGATGGCGACGAAGAAGTCGTCATTTTCGCTGAGACGACCATTTTGGTCATTGTCGGGACTGCTTGACCAGATATTTTTCTTATTAGCCGGTGCCGCGTCGTTCTGGCTGGCATGGCTCGTGTGGCGTGAGGGCTGGCATTCGGGCGGCTGGTGGATGGTCGGGCTGTTTGTGGTGGTGTGGTTGATTACGGCTTACCTGGCACTGCCACGGCTGCATCGTATCCTGAGTAGTTTGTACGTACCAAATTATTTCATCGGGCGGACACGGACGGCGGACGGACTACTGGGTGATCCAGTTAATCTAGCCTTGCGTGGCTCTGAGGCGCAGGTCCACCGGGCAATGACCGCGGCTGGCTGGACCTTAGCGGAGGAAATAACCGTGCGTTCATCGTGGCGGATGATGGTGGCAATATTGACGCGGCGTAGTTATCCGCAGGCGCCGGTTTCGTCACTGTTTTTGTTTGGCAGGCGCCAGGACTTTACCTACCAGCAGGAAGTTGATGGCAATCCTGGCAAGCGCCATCACGTGCGCTTCTGGCGTTGCCCGCAAGGCTGGCTGCTGCCGGGTGGTCATCAGGTGGATTGGCTGGCGGCGGGAACGTACGACAGAAGCGTTGGCTTTAGTCTGTTTACTCTGCAAATTACCCATAAGATTGATGAGAATACCGATATTGAGCGGGATTATATCGTCCAGTCAGCCTTGAAAGCGCGCGCCTCGATCGAGGTGACCACTCTGAAAGATTTTTCTACCGGGTATCATTCGCGTAATGGTGGTGGTGACGCCATTCAGACTGATGGCGATTTGCCAGTACTAGAGGTCGGGCGAGTGCGGGCTAGGGCCGTTGCAGAAGAGCGTGATGAGGTAATCCTCGATGCCACCTCACACGAGGTAACGCCAGAGGTGCACAACACGCTGATACAGCAATTATGGAGTCGGCGGCCGCCACAGATTGCGTTTGGTGTGGTAGCGGTGTTTGCAGCATTGGTGGTCAGCATTATTACCACCGCCATTGAACTATTTGCGATCGATCAATTCCATAGTCAGACGGTGGCTGAATTGATGGTGGATGGCCGAGTGAATGATGCGGCGGTGATTGCTAACTGGCTGATTGGTTCATCAATTATTATCGGTGTCGTATGGGTGATTATCATCATCGTGCTGGTTGGTCGGACATTTGGCGGTAGCAATCGGCTGCGGTTGGCACTGATGGCGATGTGCGGGCTGGCAGTTATTGCTAATTCGTTCACATTAACCATTGGTAAAATAGCGTGGTCGACGGTTAGCGCATTGCTGTTCATCGGGCTGAATATTGTAGCAGTGTTAATGTTCTCATCAGATGCTGCCAGGCGATTTACTCGAGCGCGCAGTCATGCTAGACGTGAGGCAAGGCTGCGTTAGCACTCGCTTGCGATGAGTGCTAGATACATGCTACAATGATCCTATGACTGAACGCCAGCAGGCCATCTTGGCCGCCATCATTGAACAGTACGCTGAAATTGCCGCGCCAGTTGGTAGCGTGACGCTGGCCAAGTTGTTTGGCGTGTCCAGTGCCACCATTCGCAGCGAAATGGCCAAGCTTGAGGAGATGGGTTTTATCGAGGCGCCGCACACCAGCGCTGGGCGAATTCCTACCGACAAGGGCTATCGATTGTACGTTAATGGTATCACCGATGCTCAGATGACCGAGCTGCCGAGCGGTATCGATCGCAGTGCGAGAG
>CAUVPF010000050.1:0-5880 GCA_963553645.1 uncultured Candidatus Saccharibacteria bacterium
TAATAAAGCTACCGAGAAACACCCACAAGAGATTGAGATTGTCCTGCCAGATAAGATACGGCAGTGCACCAACCGTCATTGGAATAAGCAGCAGGTAGAAGCCCTTGCGCATAGCGATAATATGTCGGCGAAATACAAATAATAACTCCTCGCCGTCGCGCTGACCGTCAAATGCTTTGGTTACTTTGGCTTTTTTCGTCATAATTCTTTGGTACCCCGGGCAGGAGTCGAACCTACAACCTTATCCTTAGGACGGATCTGCTCTATCCAGTTGAGCTACCGAGGCACACACAAAACCACCCATGCTAATTATAGCACGGGTGGTTATCCGTGACGAGAATGCTACCGAGTAAACTTTTCGTTTAGCGTCGCATAATCCATCAATTCTTCAGGTTTAAACCAGTGAGCAACCTCCTGCGCCGCCTCGTCAGGGTCACCCGATGCGTGGATCAGGTTCGGCACGCCTTTCTGGCACTCGTTGGCATAGCCAAAGCTAACATGTGAATAGTCACCACGGATTGTACCCATGTCGGCAGATTTTGGTTCAGTTGGACCAACGATTTTACGCACTACAGCGACCGCTTCAACCCCCTCAAGCACCATAGCAATCACCGGTCCGTCCATCATCATATCGAGCGTCATATCAAAAATTTCTTCACCACGACGGGTCACCATCTTGCCTATTGTCTCGTAATGCGCAAAGTAGTGGTCGCGACCCGGAGCCACCATCTTGACACCAATGATTTTGAGACCAACACGCTCAAATCGCTGCAAGATCTCGCCAACAATCCCCCGCTGTACTGCATCAGGTTTGAACACAATCAGTGTTCGTTCAATGCCGCAGATATTATTCTTTGAATTATCCATATGCCTCCTTCGTGCATTTATTTTTCTTCATCATAGCAAAAAGTATCCATTTGATAAACGATATAGATGTTGTTAAAATTAAACTATGTATCTCTCTGAAGCACTAGCAGATTTCTTAGAGCACCTCGAAGTTGAAGGTGGTCGCAGCCCTCGCACTATTGAGAACTATAAATTATACCTTGAGCGCTTCATTGATTTTGCCGGTGATATTGATGTTGCAAAAATAACATCAGAGACAATTCGTAAGTATCGCCTCTGGCTAAATCGTTATAAAAATAACAACACCGGTGAGGAGCTGTTGTTAATTACACAAAATTATCATTTGATTGCTCTGCGTGGATTATTGACGTATTTATCACAACGGGACATCTCATCACTGGCAGCCGACAAGATCACCCTACCAAAGACCGCCCGCAAACAAGTCACATTTCTTCACTATGACGAGGTGGTGCGGCTCATCGAGCAGGTCCCACTAGACGATGAATCGGGTCTTCGTGACCGTGCAATTCTAGAGCTTTTGTTTTCGAGTGGGCTGCGCGTGTCAGAACTCGTTAACTTGAACCGCGACCACATCAATCTCGCTCGACGCGAATTTATGGTACGCGGCAAGGGTCAGAAAGATCGACCGGTATTCGTCTCGGCATCAGCCGCCGAACACGTAAAAAATTACCTTAGCGCACGAACCGATAGTCTACCAGCTCTGTTTATCAGCTATAGCCGGCGATCAGCAAAACCGTCAGTTTCTGGGGATTATCGTCGGCTCAGTGCTCGTTCGATTCAGCGGATGGTATCGCACTATGCCCGACTTGCTGGCATCACCAAGCACGTTAGCCCGCACACTATGCGCCACAGCTTTGCCACTGACCTTCTGATGAACGGAGCGGACCTACGGGCGGTACAATCGATGCTTGGCCATAGTAATATCGCCACGACCCAGATTTACACACACGTCACCGACCAGCACCTCAAGGATATTCACGAACGCTTTCATAGCGACACGAGATAGGCTCAAAGAGCTACGGCCGACAATTACCCGGTGTCACGCTACCTTCAGTCACCGAAAAATCCTTACAAAGGCTATTCTCAAGATCAACGGCATTTTCAGGGTACGGAAAGTCATCGCCTATCTGAAGGCGCGCCTCAACCCGTCGAAACACATTACTCGCCCGACCAGTCGCGTCAACTGCCGGCTGAATACCATCAAGCCTGACAGGTTCTGCGCCATTGTATAGAGCGATTCTTACATGTGACATACGGTACAGTGGTGTCAAACGCAAGAATGAGTTAACACTGGCGGCAGTCGTAACAGGTGATATATCAATTATAGCTCGACATGAATAGCCACTATTCGCAAAATCCGGAGAGCAGCTCACCGGTGTCGGGGTATTATTAAACTGCCCGCCGCCGCTCGCTCGCGGTAAATTAATTGCCGAGACGCTCCCATTTGTCGGCCCCGGCAGGCTCAGTGTTCGTGGATAGAGAAACATTGTCGCAACACGAGAACTATCAAGACTAGCAAGGTCAAATGTATCACCGGGGAAAATCATCTGGGCTCGCAGCAGCGCGGGGGCGGGCCGAGACGGTGACTCATCCCAATCGCTGTATGCCGGCAATGAAGTTGCTACTGCAGCAGCATTCTTTACTCGCCCGGCAGCAACATTACCGTTTGCATCCTCTTTGGTGAACCACTCAAGAACAATTTTATTGAACTCAGATTTGGCCTTCAATGGTACAAGACGAGACGACCCTTCGGGTATACTTATCAGGAAGTCTTCTGTGTCCATCGTAATATTAACGCAGGTATAGGCTTGATTAAACTCTTTACCATTCCCTGAGCGACGCGACTGAATCAGTGTCTCGTTAGCGGCCACATTACCGGCAACACCCGCACGCGCGACTACTTTACAGTCATTGGGTAGTCGTAGCTGCTCGCAGGCCCTGCCTCCATTGTCTCGTTTTTGACAAGCACGTACGACTCGCTTAGCGTCTTCAACACCAGACAGGGCTGCATCATACGCACTCTGTGACAACTCATTATTCAGAGCCTGCCGCTGATCAGCCATCATCAGCCGCATAAAGCCAAGCATTAAAACTGTTAATAGTAACGTCGCAAAGATAACTGCAAATAACGATACCGCGCCCGATTGATTATCTCTCTCTACTTTATCCATTTGTCCTCACAATCATCTCAAAGCTATTTATTGCGCAAAAATCGAGATTCTCACTGTCGTCTGCTGGTGGCTTGCAGGTGCCATTAGCCGTGTTGACCGCCTCAAGCTGGCTGGTTCCAAGGACAAATTCTAAACGATACAGGCTATCTGCGCCACTATCACCCGCTACTCGCGCTGCTTTCATGCGGTGAACTGCCAACACTACATCGTTTGACCCGGCCGGCTTGAGAAGGTGTGTCACCTTATCCGTCGCAACTGTCGATATGTACGCCCCTGTCGTTTGATTTTTCTGGCACAGCATACCATCTGGGTCGATTACCCGAGCAAAATTAATCGGACGGCCAGAATGGGGTCCACCAACTTCGGTAATAATACCCGCACCAGCCTTCACTTCTCCGGAGACCACCTTTGGCACATTCCAGACATATGAATAGTCCCCTAGGCAGAGTCGGCCACTTCGATCAGCACCGCCCGCCTGTACCATCACAACGGCCGAATTAGCATTGCCACTTATCTTGCCAGCATTAGCCTGCAGAAAATCACGCCGCAGGGTATCACCAATCTCACGACCAGACTGATTAATACTTTTGAGTGTAAGGCCTCGATTATATAGCTTACCGGCCTGAATTGCTATTGTGGCAATCGCCAGTAATAGCACCGATACAAATGCCATCGCCAGCATCAGTTCAATCAGGGTAAATCCGTATCGTCTACACTGCCGTGTCATATATCCTCACAATCGTCCCCGTGGTCATTGGTCGGTCGGTCCCGACACTCATCCAGCAGGCCTGAATATACGCATCATACGCGCGGCCGCCTTCAACACGTACCAATTGGATTGAAATGCCTTGAGAAATCGGATTTCGGTCAGTTGAGACCTTAGCATATGTCGGCGATAATTCATACTTATTAGTAATCAACTGAAAGGTATTTTTGTTTGATACCAGCGCAAATCCCCCGCTCGGCATCGTCTCTGGGCATCGATCAGCATTCAGGATAGAATTAGCGTGGTCGATCGTGCGACCTTTTATTGCACTCCAAAGGGCAACAAATGAGCCACCGGACTGAGATGACTTGTCATGGATATAGCGCAGCATTTCTGCTTGGCTATCAATCTGCTGTCGCACAAGCGTTAACTCTAATGATCGCTGGGCCATTGCAATGCCACTGTTCATGAGCGCCATGATGCCGATCGCCAGCATACTAAACATCGCTACCGCCATCACCACTTCAATGATCGTGTCGCCCCGCGCGCTATGCCGTCGCTTCATTATCGCACCCCTTTGTTGCATGACCAACCGTCACTGCCTCACTCGAGCCAGCCTTTGCCCCCAAAAAGACTGACAGCCTCTGGCCAACTGACCAGCCGGTATCATAGACACAAAACTCTCGCTGCCGCAGCTGTAGATCAGCCGTATACATGCCACCATTCGGCTGCATGTTACGGATAAAATTACTGATATTAGCTGGTGAATAGGGGGTGTCGTTCGTGCGTACAATAACCTGTCCACTGTCTGGATCGCGGTATATTACTAAAGCTAGTTCTCTACCAATAGTATTAGTCGCCGTGAGTGAGCGCACCTGTGCATTCCAACCAACTGCATAGGTGTCTGCTTCGCTCTCACTATAGCTATACGTCCACACTCCTGAGCGTTTCAGAGCGTACAGCGGATAGGCAGTAAATGAACGTGCCTCAGAGTTAGTAGATTTGACATAACGACCAACAACAACACAACTTGATTGACCACGAGCCCCATCATTTATCGCACCCTCAACAGGACACGTATCGCGATCGCCCCGATCATTCTCGATACTAATCACTCGACTATATTGGTCACGAATAAAGCCAGCAAATGATTGAACAGCGTCATGGTATTGCTGTTGACGCAGTGCAGCACTCACGCCAGCTAACAAGCCAACGGTCAACAGGCCAGTGATCGCCAAGAACAACACCACTTCAACGATTGTAAACCCGGATTGCCACCGCTTCATATGCTCATTATTATAGCATAAGCACTATCAAATCACGATAAGCCAGTCCATGATCCTGGCACCAAAAAACCACGAAATAAGAAAGCCGACGATCAATAACGGCCCGAATGGGATTCGTGCTCCACGCTGTACTGTGCCTCGAATCATCCCCGGCAACACGAGTAGGGTACCGAGTAAATTCGCTAGAAATAGCGCGAGAAATGCCAGCCGCCAATCCATTAAGAAGAGTGAGAGACCGAGTGTCAGCTTAACATCACCAAATCCTATCCAGCGACCGCTTGATACAATATAGAGCAGTGCGTATACACCGCTGAGGATAATGACTGCCGCCACCAGTCCAAGCACTCCGCCCGGCAATTGCCCAGTTACTGCATGAATCCCAGCAAATAGTACTCCTAGCATCACAAATGGCCAATTTGCCACATCTGGGAGCAAAAACCATCGCTTATCATATACGAACAAGAATGCTAAATACGATAGCCCTGTTAGTGCAATAACAACCTTTGTTATCACTAATGGTGCAGCAAACGTCGTCATGCCATACCAGATTACCGCGACAAACAATCCCGCCATCGCCAGCTCGAGTCCTAGTTCCATCCAGCCAATCGGCGCCCGGCAATACCGGCAGCGACCCCTAGCGGCCAGCCAGCTCACCACCGGCAACAAATCATACCAGCGTAGCTCGTGCCCGCAGGAAAGACACCGTGACCGATCATCCTTGAGAGGCCTAAGCAATGGCTTCAGGCGGCGGAGCTCCAGTGTATCAACTGGCTCACCAGCCTGTTTATCTTCGACAAGCTGCCGAGCATGAACTCGCCACACCTGAGCACCAATAAAACTCCCCATCACC